>JBBSHP010000876.1:0-2869 GCA_038232555.1 Bryobacterales bacterium | reverse complement strand
GGCCCTGCAGTTTTCTTCCGTAGAAAAGTTGGCCTCCAACTCCGTAAGGTTCCGCGGGTACTCTTCCATCTCGCCGCATTTTATCTACTGCGCCTACCTGAGTCAAGCGGATATCCAGCTTACTTTATTTCCGGGAAAGCGCTCGAAAATTACTGGACCACCATCTGGCGCGTCGATCAGAATTTTAGCGACAAGCACCGCATCTTCGTCCGCATGGATCGCGATTATTGGCAGGAGGACAAGAACCACTGGTTTGGGGACAAGCTCACCGGGGTGATTCTGAACCGCATCAATCGCGGGGCGGCTTTCGACGATGTGTACATGTTCAATCCCACCTTTCTGTTGAACTTTCGCTACGGGGTCACCGCGCAGGAGTTCCCGGAAAGACGCTCCAGCCGCGGCTTCGACCTGGCAAGTCTGGGCTTTTCTCCCAGCCTCACCAACCTGATTCCCAAAGATCTCGCGACGTTCCCCAATGTGCAGGCCGGCTCGATCACGCAGTTGGCCAACTGGGAATCCGGCGATGGGGTCACATCGTCTCTGATCCATTCGTTCGTCGGGAACTTCACCAAGACGCTTCGAAACCACTCGTTACGCTTCGGTCCGGAGTTCCGGATCGAGAACGAATACCGCAATCGCTTTAACCTGGACGTCTCTCCGCAGCTAATTTACAATAACACGTACACCAAGGCGTCCGACACCGCTGCCGGGCCGCCGGTGGGTGGTGAGCTGGCCTCTCTTCTGCTCGGTGTGCCTGCCGGTTCCATGGGCCGGACCGCCAGTTATGCCGAGCGAGACTATTATTCCGCGCTGTATCTGCAGGACGATTGGAAGCTGAGCCGGAAGCTGTCGGTCAACCTCGGCCTGCGCTGGGAACGGGAATCGCCGCTATCGGAGCGATACAACCGGGCCGTCGCGCAGTTCGCATTCGATCAATCCAATCCGCTGGAGGCCCAAGCGAAGATAAACTACGCCGCGAATCCGATTCCGGAGCTCCCCGTCAGCCAGTTCTCTGTTAAAGGTGGTCTGACGTTCGCGGGAGTGAACGGCCATCCCGCGGCTTACTGGAAGGGCCAAGGGGCCGGGCATATTGAACCTCGTATCGGGCTGGCCTATCAGATCACACCCAAGACGGTGATGCGGACGGGGTATGGGATTTTTTACGGCTCGATTGGAACGCTTTACACCAACACCGTGCAGACCGGATTCAGTGCCAGCACTCCCATCCAGGCCTCGCTCGACAATGGCTTGACGTTTATCGCTACGAATTCCAATCCGTTTCCGGGTGGCTTGCAATCACCATCCGGGGCATCGCAGGGTCTTCTGACCAATATCGGGCAGAACCTGACGGTATTCTCGGCGAACCGCAAGCAGCCGTACGCGCAACGGTGGCTGTTCGGGCTGGAACGGGAACTGCGTTCGGGGATCGTGGTGGAGATCGACTACGTGGGGAACCGGTCGACCCGGCTCAATGTGAACCGCGAGTTGAACTACACGCCGCAACAGAATTTGAGCACCTCACCGGTGCGGGATAACGCCCGCATCGCGTTCCTGGCCCAGACTTTCCCGAACCCGTTCAGCCGGCTAAACCCGATCTACGAAAAAACGATCACGCGGGCAAACCTGCTGAAACCGTACCCGGAGTTCGGAAATATCTTCGAACTGGAGCCGGTAGGGTACTCGTGGTATCACGCTCTGCAAAGCCGGATTGAGCGGCGGTTCTCGCGGGGAGTGACCCTTCAGCTTTCTTATACATGGTCGAAAGCGATGGAAGCGACGCAGTTCCTGAACGACGGGGATGCGCGCCCCTATGAAGTGATCGCGGGCATTGATCGCACCCACCGGCTGGTGAGCAGCGGCATATGGGACCGTTCGGCCACGGCAAGAAATTTGGAGCAAGCTGGCACCCCGCGTTGAACTTCATCGCGGGCGGCTGGCAGTTGAACGGGTTGATGCAGCGACAGACGGGTGCGCCGTTGGGCTTCGGCAACTACATCTTCAATGGCGACCTGCACAATATTCCGCTCAGCGATGACGTGAAGAACGTCGACCGCTGGCTGAACCGCAACTCGGGTTTCGAACTCAATTCGGCCAATCAACTGGCCAGCAACCTGCGCACGTTTCCGTTTCGCTTTAGCGGGATTCGCGGGCCGGGCCAGGCGCGCTGGGACTTGTCTTTGATCAAAAATTTTCCGATTATGGAGCGAGCCCGATTGCAGTTCCGAGCGGAGTGTTTCAATGCGTTCAACCATCCCAACCTTTCGGATCCGAGCACCAATCCGACGGCCCCATCCTTTGGCGTGATCAGCGGTCAGGGCCCGCCTCGATCCTGGCAGTTCGCTTTGAAGCTGGCGTTCTAGCTTAGTCGGTCACTTCAGAAGTCACTAACGTATTTTTTTGACGACCAAATCAGCGCGGTGTTTCGAGCTTGGCCAGAAGTTGGGAGTCCGCCGAAGGCCCCGAGCGCTAGTGCCGGTACCCCAGAAACACGCGACGCGGAACGTTGAAGTCTGCCATGACTACTGCTTCGTATCGATCGGGTGCTTCGACGCGTCGAAGAATTCCTTCTGCAGGCGCGGACTCATCTGATCGGCCTTTATCGCGCGGAGCGCAGCCGCGATGCTCTTTCCTCTCAGCTCTAACGCGGCCTTGCCTCGCTCCGCCGTTGCGCCCGCCGCGTCGCCCTGATAATGGTTCGGGAATTTGGCATACCAGAAGATCGCCGTGAACACACCCGCGGGCAAGTCCAGCCTGTTCAAGTCCGCTCCGGACTCCTGCCCCGCGCGCTCCGGATGCACCAGATCGGGCCGGTGCGCCATGACATTCGACGTCTCGCCTTCACCCGCGTGACCATCCACTCCGGGCTTCG
>JBBSHP010000875.1:0-2875 GCA_038232555.1 Bryobacterales bacterium | reverse complement strand
AGCGGTCCTCGGCGTTGGCGGAGGAATCGCGGCATACAAATCCGCGGAACTGGCCCGTGCTCTCATCGAACAGGGCGTAACGGTTCAGGTTGTCATGACGCGGGCCGCCCAGGAATTCATCCAACCTCTTACCTTTGCCGCTCTCACTGGGCGCAAAGTCATCACCGGCCTGTTCTCGTCCTCCAGTTCGGAAGAGGTCATGTCTAGCGCAGTCGAGCACATTGCGGTAGCTCAGGACAACGACGTTCTCGTGGTCGCCCCTGCCACCGCTGACCTGCTCGCGCGCTTTGCACTGGGCATCGGTGACGATTTCCTGACCACCATGTACCTGGCTTTTACAGGTTACGTCGTGCTCGCCCCCGCCATGAATACCAACATGTGGCGGCACCCGGCTACTCAGACGAATGTCGCGACTTTGCGGCAACGTGGGCACACCGTTGTCGAACCGGAAGATGGGATGCTCGCGTGCGGCACGGTGGGCCCCGGCCGCCTGGCCGAGCCGCACGTCATCGCGAGTGTCGTTGCAAAACTTAACTCTTCGATGAAGGGCGATCTCGCGGGCGAAGTTGTACTGATCACCGCCGGCCCCACTCAGGAGCCGCTCGATCCCGTCCGCTTCCTCTCGAATCGATCCAGCGGGAAAATGGGTTATGCACTCGCAGAAGCGGCTGCACGGCGGGGAGCCAAGGTGATCCTGGTGGCCGGTCCGGTCACGCTAGCTGACCCCTGCGGTGTCGAAACCGTCCATGTTAGGACTGCGCGAGAGATGCGGGAAGCCGTTTTCGATCGTCTTGAAGAATCCACTATTATCGTGAAAGCTGCCGCCGTGGCAGACTACCAGCTTTCTCAAGTGCCCGGCCATAAACTGAAAAAGACGTCCACGCGACTGTCGCTGGATCTGGACCCCACGCCGGACATCCTGGCCGAACTGGGACAAAAGAAAGGCGACCGTCTATTGATCGGATTCGCAGCGGAAACCGAACACCTGATCGAAGAATCCCGCCGTAAGCTGCACGTTAAGAACTGCGACATGATCGTGGGGAACCTGGTGGGAAACAGCGGCACCGGCTTCGATGCCGACGATAATGAAGTTGTGTTGGTGCTCCGTGGAGGCGAAACCGTCGCGCTGGAGCGCGCTCCCAAGCGCCAAATCGCGGACGGCATCTTCAATCAAATTTGCAAATTGAAACCACTGGAACGATGACCCGCGATCAGATCAAGCAATCTTTAGAGTTTTATCAGGATCTGGGCATCACCATGGTGTACCGGCGCGAGTCGCCAGCAACCCCATCCTCGCCGCTACCCCCAACCGAGCCGCGCCCGTCAGCTCACTCCATCTCCGCGCCTGAAACACTGCTTCAGATCGTCGGCGACATCGGCGATTGTACCCGCTGCGGTCTGCACGCCGGCCGCAACAAGATCGTCTTCGGCTCGGGAAATCCATCGGCCAGGTTGATTTTCGTCGGAGAAGGTCCGGGAGCCGATGAGGACGAGCAAGGCGTTCCATTCGTCGGACGCGCCGGCCAACTACTCACGCAGATGATCGTTGGAACCGCCAACCGCGAAGGCATCGCCATTACTCGTGACGACGTTTACATCTGCAATGTCGTCAAGTGCCGTCCCCCCGGCAACCGTACGCCGCTGCCCGATGAGATGGAGATCTGCGGCCAGTTCCTGTTTCGCCAGGTCCAGGCGATTCAGCCCAAAGCGATCTGCGCGCTCGGCTCCACCGCGGCGAAAGCGTTGTTAGCCACCAAGGAGGGTGTCACGCGGCTCCGTGGAAACTGGCATAAGTGGAACGGCATCCCGTTGATGGTGACTTTTCATCCTTCTTATCTGCTGCGCCCCTATAATCAGGAAGCGAAGAAAGAAGCCTGGGAAGATCTGAAGAAAGTGCTTCACTTTGTTTACGACTGAGTCTACGCTCCCAGCCAAACGCGGGCTGTTCATCACCCTGGAGGGTCCGGACGGCAGCGGCAAGAGCACGCAGTTTCGGCTGCTCGCAGACCGCCTGATCGTGGCCGGCTATGCTGTTCTGGAATCAGCCGAGCCGGGCGGCACACCCATCGGCCAACAAATCCGCCGCATTCTGCTCGATTCGGCCAACCGCAAACTCACCCCAACCACGGAACTCTTGCTCATGTTCGCGGCCCGCGCTCAAAACGTCGAGCAGTGGATCCTGCCGGCGCTTCGTGAAGGAAAAATCGTGCTGTCGGATCGTTTCACCGATTCCACCCTCTCCTACCAGGGCGCCGCGCGTGGGCTCGGCGCCGGCGTGGTCTTACAACTCGATCACATTGCCTGCCAGGGATTGGTACCCGACCTAACGGTCTGCGTCGATATCGAAACGGACATGGGACTCGCTCGAGCCCACCGCCGAAATAATCAGCATTCCCACCTCGATGAAAGCCGGATCGATCGGGAGGCCATCGAATTTCATCACAAAGTCCGGAGCGCCTACTTCGCGTTGGCGGCAGCCGAACCCAACCGGGTACGCATCGTCGACGGTAACGATCCACCGGAGTTAGTGGCCGCCGCTGTGTGGAACCAAGTCCATCCCCTGCTTACCCCGGTGGTTCCGTAAGGTCTGCATGCCCCGGCTTTCCTAGATCCACACAGTGGCGGATCTGAAGGCTCCTGGAGGTTCGCATCGTATTATAAGGATGCGCGGACTATCTAAGTTGTTAATAGATGGAGCGGGAGACGAGAATCGAACTCGCAACCAACAGCTTGGAAGGCTGTGACTCTACCATTGAGTTACTCCCGCTTTTGGAACGCCGCGTGCCATTCCATTTTACGTGCTCAGCACCGTGCCGGTCAATTTGGCGGCACATGTTAGAATGAAGAAGTCCCACAGCTCGTTTGGCGGTGAATT
>JBBSHP010000874.1:0-2878 GCA_038232555.1 Bryobacterales bacterium | reverse complement strand
GGGAGAAAGCGCCGAGCTAAAGTGCAGGATGAACTGCCCCTCTTGAAATCCGCTTTGCGGCCTCAGCAAAGTCTGCTGACTATACCCGAGGGCTGGCGCGCGCAGATTGGTAGCGGAGAAGTTAAAATCGCTAAAGCCGCTCATCTTCAGCGACGGATAGATCGCCTGGGCCCCTGCCATCACCACCCGATCATGCTGCTCATGGGTGGCCTCCGCGGCAGCAACATGGTCCGGCGGTGGCGGCGGACGAGGCACTACACCAGATCGCTCATGTTCGAGCTCAGCCACCCGCTTCTCGAGCGCATCGATCTTGTTTAACAAAGATTGGACCAGTTCGCGGGTGGCAGTGTCGGTGCTCTGCGCATTGCAGAGAGCGGACATAAAGACGCACAGGACGACAACAGTGAGCCGGCAGGTCATATCTGTTTTACAGAACTATACCTATCAAATTATCGGAAAAAACGCTAGCAGCCGCTAGACTAAAGCCGGTTCCACCAGTTCGAGCAACTTCTTCGACGGCTCGGAGAGCGTAGCGAAGTCCTGCCGAATCTCGACACAGATGTAGCCCTTCGTTACCAGTGAAGCGGAGATCTGCCGGGAATTCCAAGGATCGAAACAGATCTCCCGGAGTTCGAAATAGCTGAGCGGATACGTCAGGTACCAGCGCACCGCGACAATGATCACTTCGTCCTGAAACCAGCGGCCGAGGAACAGAGGATCGCCGATGGGGCGGGGAGTCGAATAATCGGCAGTTTACCCCCATCCCGGCGCGATCGAGTTTTGTCGGGATATAAAAAGGAACCGACGCGCCAAATTGGGTTAGTTGTTACACGATTGAGCGATCCACCGGCAGTACTGCGAGCACGGCACCGCACTCTGGCCTCGCGTATAGCCCGACAAAACTCGGCGAAACCGGTCGAGCCGCTGCTCGCGCTGACCGTATTCATGGAGTATCGTCCAGGACGAAGGTGACCAGGATGTTCACTCTGTAACTTACGATCTTGTCTGCCTGAACCTGGACCTCCTGTTCCTTGACCCATGCGCTTCTGACGTTACGAAGTGTTTTGGTTGCGCGGGCGACTCCCTGCTGGATCGCGTCCTCAAAGCTCTGGTCTGAGGTGGAACTGATCTCGACTACTCGGGCAACCGACATTATAAAGTTCCTTTAGTGGATTTCACACATCGTGGACGCAGCTTGTCGCGTTTTTTATACGCGAATTTTCACGCCTGGGGAAGTACAGGCACTGGCCTCAAGGCAGCCCCATGAGATGAATCGGGGCGTCCGGCTTCAGGGACGCAGTTGGTGGCACATCCGCACGCGTCTTGAAATATGAATCCTAGAATCAATGCTGAAGGTTGCTCAGGGTCGCGACCTCTTGTGCGATCCTCGCTCGCAACGCGCGGACCGGTTCTTCCGATTCCCGGTGCATGCCCCCAATTCTACGCCGAACGCGGCGTGAAGCCACTAAGCCTGCTCCTGAGGAACTGTGAAGCAAAACCTTGAACCCTGACCAGGTTCTGACTCCACCCAAATGCGACCGTTATGCATTTCGACGATTCGCCTGCAGATTGTCAGCCCAATGCCAGTGCCTGGGATTTCCTTTCCATGTAGCCGCTTAAACAAACCAAAGATGCGTTCCGCGTACTCCGGATTGATCCCCATTCCACTATCGTGTACTGAGACGACCCAACCCTCTGGCTTTTGTTCGGCCCAGACATGGACTTTCGGCTGGTGCTCTGGTTTGCTGTACTTGATCGCGTTGCTGATAAGATTCTGGAAAAGCTGAACCATTTGCATCTGGTCTGCCATGACTGTTGGTAATTCACCGTGGGTGACAAGGGCACCTGTCTCTTCAATCATCGCGTTGAGGTTCATCGTGGCCCAATCAACTGCCACGTCGAGCGACACAGGAACGAAAGGCTTAGATTCAGTGCTGATCACTCGGGAGTAGGTGACCAGCGAATCTACGAGGCCTTCATGCGTCGGGCTCCCGAGACTATGTACTCCAGGAACTCGTCCGCATCCGCATCAAGCCGCCCTTGATATCGCTTCGCGAGCATCTGCGAAAAGCTCGTGATGGTGCGCAATGGTTCCTGGAGGTCATGGCTAGCCACGTAGGCAAACTGCTGCAGATCTGCGTTCGAGCGCGCTAGTTCCGCTGCTTGGTTAACCAACGCGAACTCGGCCTCATTGCGCTTCGTTACGTCTCTCAAAAAGGGAGAGATGAAGACCAGGAGCGAAGTCCGCCTTGGCGCTGTACTCCACTTCCCGTACACTTCCATCCGGTCGCCGCAGCCGGCACTGTCCTCTTTGCTGGCCAACTGCTTGGAAATTCTGCCACGCATCTCCGAAGTTGCTGCCACGCACTTCTTCGACAAACTCCTCAACGCGCCGCCCACACAATTGATGTGGGTCCAGGCCAAAGAGTTCGCCGGCGGCCGGATTGGCTTCCACATAACGGTGCTCGCCGTCGGCGATCAGCACTGCGTCCTGGGCAGCCTCAAACAGGGCCTGAAACCGTGCCTGATGTTGCTCGACCAACTTCCGCTCGGTGATGTCTTGCACCACCCCGATCATGTCGGAGAGCTGGCCGTCTTCACTGCGGCATTGAAACCGCGCACGGCCCTCGATCCAATGGAGACTTCCATCGGGCCAGACCACGCGGTACTCTTGCCGGTAGTCCTGTCTTAGCGCAACGCAGCGTGCCACTTCCGCCTGGACTGGCTCCCGGTCATCGGGATGGAGGCAAGCGAGAAACCCTTCATACGTGCCGGAGAAAGTGCCCGCAGCAAAGCCAAACAATTCCTCGTGGTAGCCGCCCCGCGTGATCTGGTAATCCGGTATACTCCAGCACCAGGTGCCCAGCCGACCGACCTC
>JBBSHP010000873.1:0-2883 GCA_038232555.1 Bryobacterales bacterium | reverse complement strand
GGCGTGTCTGTCGCCCTGACCTTCGAGTTGCTCATAACTTCATGTCGCTCATGCCACCTTTCTCCTGAAAGCCGCGATGCTGGCCTCGTAGAGGTCAAGGAACGCGCCGCGATGTTCCTGCCGGCAGATCATCGTCGCAGCCGCCATCATTGCGGCTGCCATGCTTTCGAGTACTAGTTTGGACGGTTGTCCGGCGAGGATCGGGGCGACCGCGGCAAGGATGTCTTCGGTCAATTTCGGGCCGGTCGTCGATTGTATTGGTGCAGCGTTGGTGCTACAGGTGCACCACTTAGTGCCCGCCGGACATGCCGTAACTGGCCCCGGCGGGTTTATGCTGCCGGTCGTCTTTGGAGTGTTGGCGTTCATGATGCCTTCCTGTCCGGCCTCATCGAATCGATAATAAGCCATGGCGCGAAACACACACTCAAGAATGTAGCGAATATCGTCGCCATGACGGTGTTCGCCCATTTCTCGCACGCCAGCTTCCACCATCTCCGCAGTGACCACGATATTGGGCAGCATCTCGGCGTCCCATTCCGGGCGCCACGGGCTGGGTGGCTTCCGCGTCGTCGGGTTTGGATCGGTCATGGCTTTGACGGCTCCCTGACAAGGTTCATTTGGGTGCAGCATTTGTAGGTGTGGGAGAATCTGAAAGCCTGCCACTCCAGCTCGGAGATCCCCCGGCCACAGTGGGAACATCTGCGAACATCAAAGGGGAAGAATGTGGTCTGCGGAGCGTCGGCGTTGTTCATGCTGCTCGCTCCGCTTCCTTGTTCCGCTCCTCGACGAATTTCAGACTTTCGACATCCTCTGCGGTCCAACCCAAGACTCGCGCCAGCTCACGAGCCCGGCCATGGCTGATAGTGCCGTAGAGCCACGCTCCTGCAATGCAGAGCATGAGAGTTTCCACGTCATGCCTGGCGACAGCAGTTTTGCCTTTGACACCTTCTGGGGGCACCGGAGCGGTCGTCTCGTGAGGGCGCACCGTCTTTGACGGCAGCGGATCGCCAGTCGAAACCCCAACTGGGTCTTGCTTCGCGGCCAGTAGGTCGATGGGGTTTGGGCGGGTCGGTCCTTTAGTGCTCACGGCTCTGACACCTTCCCGGTCCCGCCGCATTTTTCGCAATCTCTTTTCGGGAGCCGGCCCGCGAGAGCCTTGGAAAGAGCCGCCGCAATCGCTCCAGCCGTCTCCTTGTTCGTATAGAAGGAGATTCGCCTTTCCGCACGCGATCCCTCGCAACAGGCAAACGAGACGATTCCTGAATTGACCTCAATTGAAAGATGCTGGTCGCCAAGTCCGTCAAGTTCAGACCACCAGCCCACGTGACGGCCGTTGCCACAATCCTCCATTCGGTTTTCAATTCGTCGCGCGGAAGGCGACGTAGCCTGTGAATCAGCGGGCATTGGTGACGATCTCCATTATCTCGACGCCTCTGGGTGTCAGCCGCCACCGCAACTCCCTGCTGCCTCGCGGACCACTGTCTGCCCATTCGCACTCCAGCGCTCCAGGCCATGCTACGCTGAGGCTGTTGAGGGCAGCGACTAAGCGCCCCGGCCGGCTCCGCCATGATCCGTCAGGTAGTATCCATGCCTTCGCCTTGATCTGCGCAGGGGTGAGCTTGCCGGTGGTCTGTGATTCGCTCACGTGCTTGATCCTCCGGGGCGCAGGCCAAGCCGGGCGGCGTGCTTGACGATAGGGTTCCGGGTCAGGCCGGATATGCGTAGCTTAGGCATTGGCCGCCCCGTCCTCTTTCTGCGATAGACGGTAACGCGCTCGATCCCCAAAGCCGCGAGCACTTTGTCACCAGGCGCGCGGCGCTCCTGAAGCACATCGCACACATAAGCAGCCGACATGCCTGCCTCTTTTGCCCACGCTGTTTGGCTGCCGGCTCTTTCGCAAGCGTGGGCAAGGAGCTTGAGAACCTGATCTCTATCCATGCTGGCATCCTACGCTTTGTCGTGGAACTGCGCAAGCGCTTATCTGCGTATTTTCTGCTTGACGCATTCGCGCCTGCAAACCTGCGCCGGCCGGGGAGCGAAATAAGACGTTATATGCCACGCGCCGCCTGGCGGGGGAATCGGAACCGTGTAGGATTTTATTCAGAATGGTTCAAACTGACCCACTACCAGCGTGCCCGGCCCCGAGATCTAAAGTCATGCTGTGTAGGGAATACAAATCCGTCTTCGTATAATCCCCCGCGAACAGTAGTGTCATCTTCGAACCCTCCACAAACTTTGCTGGAATGGTCGGATTGTAGAATCCCTCAGTTTTCCACTCATGCGTCCAGATCGGCTTATTTGCCTCCCATGGTCCCCACGGATGATCGGCGGCATAAAATTCCCAAGTTGTATTACCTGATGAAGCTGGGCCATAATAGTCCGGAGATGTTGTAGTAGGCCCGCCAGGGCGATTATAATACCACTCAGGCAGAATATACTTGTGTAATGTAGAATTGTAAACCATTTCGGTTTGTGACAAGTGTCCTGGATCAGACATAACAGGCTGCGCCTGGTCCAACGTACCCCACTGCGGAGAACCGTTTTGCATCCCTTGGTAAAATGTCCAGTCTTTAGAATCATTCCAGGGAAGTCGCTCGCGTGAAACTCGGCCAAGGTATATCGCGTCACCGTTGTCCCAATGTCCGTTATTACTAATCGCATAGGCATAATTTTCAGCATTATCAGGACTACCAGGCACGAATCCATCTGGGCCGTCATACTGCACGAAGCTAGGACGGGAGAAATTAGGATTAAGAAAACCGAACTTGCTCAGATCGACCTCAGTATTAAATTGATATCCCGGTGCTGAGTACTGCCAGTTCTGCCCACCATCGAGAGATTTGAGGATAGTTCCTGCCTGACCTTGAGCTGTGCCGTCGTTGC
>JBBSHP010000872.1:0-2889 GCA_038232555.1 Bryobacterales bacterium | reverse complement strand
GCAAACGCGAGACGGCATCCGCGGTAGGAAGCTGAAAGGTGGTATGGTCCGTGGCATGCCGGTTGTTTTGCTGGAAGCCGCCAAAGAAAAAGGTTTTGTTTTTGCGCACCGGCCCGCCCACGGTGAATCCAAAAACATTGTTGGAGAAAACCGATTTGGAGGCGCCATTCAGTTTGTCGAAATTGGAAACCGAGTTAAACCTCTGCGACTGGTAGCGCCACAGCAGTGTCCCATGCAGACCGTTCGTGCCCGATTTTGTAACCACATTAAGGACGCCTCCGCCCGCACGCCCGAACTCCACGCCGAAGTTGCCTGTTTGCACCGAGACTTCCTCCACCGCATCCGCTATGTTGAATGGCTGGGACACCCCGGAGAACGTCATATCGTTGTTCCCCGTGCCATCCAGAAGATAGTTGTTTCCACGCACGCGCTGGCCATTGATCGCGTACTCCGAACCCTCGGAATCCGCCTGGTTGCCGGTCCAACGAAAGCTGCCTGAAGCCTGAGTCACGCCGGGTAAGGTGCGCGCCAGCGATAGCGGATCCAGGGAAATCAGAGGCAGATCGCTCACCTCACGCGGCAGGAAGTTGCCGCCCCGCAGCGGGCCGTCCTTAATCAGGATCTCGCTCGATGCTGCGTTCACTTCAATCCTGGTGTCGGAAGTGCCCAACTCCAGACGCGGGTCGAAGGTGGTGACCCGATTGGCCTCGACGCCGATTCCGCTGGCCAGGAACGGCCGGAACCCGGCCTGGGTGACATTGAGATCGTAAACGCCGAGATCTACCGCATCGAACCGGTAGATGCCCGATTCATTGGTATCGGTGGATCGCCGGACTCCCGTCGCAACGCCGGTCAGGGTTACCCGCGCTTGTACGATCGAGGCGCCCGAGGGGTCCAGCACCGTGCCGGTGACCGTGCCCCGGCTGGTTTGGGCGTGCGCGCTGATGGTCAGGCCCACTAGTATCACGAGTGAATAGATTCCGTTCTTCATTCCTCTCCTCCAATCTCTAGAGCCTGTGCCATTCGTAATGCTTCGGCTTGTCTCCTGGCGCCGTTCATCGCACACCAATCGTGACTTCGTTGCTCGGCCGCTCAATATAAGTCAAACGCACGGGCACCGCTGGTCCCGGCGCAACGCCATTTGGGACTCGCACGTTCACTTGGTTTAAACCCGCGAATCCGGGAGCCCTGCCAAAGAACAAGACCTCCGCCATCCTGCCGCCAATGACAACTTGTGGAGGGATCACACTTCCGTCCGCCAGACCGGTCAAGTAGATTTCCAGAGACTCCCCAGCGTTGGCGGGGTCACTCGAGGAGGCCAGCCGAGCTGTCCCCGCGTGCAGGATCGCACCCTGTCCTGCGCCGTTGCCCGACAGAGACAGCAACACTGGCGCGGGTGCTAAAAGAAGCGGAGTGTAGAGTTCAGCGATCGAAGCGTTAACTGGCTGGTAAGTCGGATAACCTTGTGAAGCGTTGACGCCTCCTGCGATCAAGACTTGTCCATTCTTGAGTAGCGTAGCCGTATGGCAACAGCGGGCCGTAAGCATATCGCCTGTGAGGCTGAACGTGCCCATGAGTGGATCGTAAAGTTCGGCACTGGCGAGAGTCGCGCCGCCAGTGATCGAGCCGCCCGCGATCAAGACGGTTCCATCCGGGAGCAAGGTTGCCGTGTCGAGTTCCCGAGCTGCCTTCATGTTCCCGGTAGCCGTGAATTGTCCGGTCGAGAGGTCATATATTTCGGCGCGGAAATCGGAGCCCCCTACTTCGTCATCATCAGGGTCGCCTCCGGCAACCAGGACTTTGCCGTTTGCGAGTAGGGCCGCCGCGTCGCGGAACGTGCGCATACCACCCGTATGGCTGAACGTGCCGGCGCCGGGATCATAAAGGTCGGAGCCGAACCCAGCCCCCGCGAGCAACACCTTGCCGTCGGGGAGTAAGATCGCAATTGTCGACCCATACGTGGGCGTGGTCATGCTGCCGGTAACCAAAAACGTGCCGGTAGCTGGATCATAAAGCTCCGCGCTGAGCAGATATTCGGGGCACAACGAACACCCGAAACTGTCAAGTCCACCGGCAATCAAGACACTACCACTATTGAGTAGTGTGGCCGTATGCGAAAGGCGGCCCGCGATCATCCCACCCGTGGGGCTGAACGTACCAGTGGAAGGGTCGTACAACTCCGCGCTCGCCTGGACGCGGTTATCATCGTAATTCCCCCCTGTGATCAAGACCTTGCCGTCGGGTAGGAGGGTTGCTGTGTGGTACCGGCGTGCGGTGGTCATGTTGCCCGTAACGGTAAACGCGCCACTGGAAGGATCGTACAGCTCCGCGCTCGCCAATGAATCGCGGTTATTACCGGCCCAACCCCCGGCGATCAGGACCCTACCGTCAGCGAGCAGGGTGGCGGTGTGCCCCCTCCGCGCAGCGGTCATGTTGCCAGTCGCGGTGAACGTGCCCGGCGATTGTGCCATCGCTATAGAACCGCTCACGCATACGAGCTGAATAACGAAGCTGGCCTTCATATCTCACCCCTCCTCAATTTCTGCCTGGCCTACGGCACCGGAGCACCGACTGGTTTCAGCAGTCGAACGGCGTTGTTCCATGCGTCCGCGACATAGAGGTTGCCGGCCTGGTCGAAAGCCAAGCCCCACGCACCCGTTTGTGCGCTGGTAGCTGGTCCTCCGTCGCCCGTGTATCCGGCAGTTCCGTTGCCTGCCACGGTTGTTATCATCCCAGCAGGGGAGACCATTCGGACGGCGGCGCCGTCCCCGATGTACAGGTTCCCGGTGCTGCCATTTTCAAACCAACCGGAAAGACGAGTTGGGCACTGGTGGCCGGTCCGCCGTCCCCGGAGGAGCCTCCCGTGCCATTGCCCGCTATGGTGCTGAT
>JBBSHP010000871.1:0-2889 GCA_038232555.1 Bryobacterales bacterium | reverse complement strand
TTTTGGGCCAGCTGGCCGGCCATCTCCGTACGCATAGTGTCAAGAGTGGCCCGCGCCGCATCCAGAAACGAGCTCTGATTGGAACGAAGAGCGGCGTCGGCCAGCGCCTGAAACGTATCGCTGAGTTTGGTGGAAGCCTCTTGACCGAAGCGCTGGGCGGTGGTCAGTTCCACGATCCGTGCCCGCATCCATAGGCCAACGGCGATGCCTCCGGCGATCGCCCCCAGCAGGAAAACGGTCCACAACATCACGCCTTAACTATAAAACATTTCCCGGTCCTTTTGTGGACCCTCTAGTCGGCTAATTCAAACGCGATCACCGCTAAGGGCGGCAGTAATACGTTCACGCTCTGGCCATGCCCATGCGCCGCAATCGGGTCGGTCGAGACTCCCCCATAATTTCCCAAGTTGCTCCCGCCAAAAAGCTCCGAGTCGGTATTCAAAATCTCCCGGTAACGCCCCGGCGAGGGAGCGCCGATCCGGTAATTCCACCGCGGGACGGGGGTGAAGTTGCAGCAGAAGAGCAGGAACTTGCTGCCGTCGCTTGAACGCCTCTGGAAAGAAAGCACCGAATGCTCCCCGTCCCGGAAATCCACCCAGTCAAACCCGGAATGGTGAAAATCGTTCTCGTAGAAAACCGGGTGGGAGCCGTACAACCGGTTTAGCTCCCGCACCAGATCCTGCAGTTTACGATGATGATCGAACTGCAGCAGACCCCACTCGATTCCCACATCGTGATTCCACTCGTTCCACTGGCCAATTTCCGATCCCATAAAGAGCAACTTCTTGCCCGGATGTGCGTACATGAAGCCGAGAAATGCGCGCACGTTGGCGAACTTCTGCCACACATCCCCCGGCATTTTACTCAGCAGGGACTTCTTGCCGTGCACCACCTCATCGTGCGAAATGGGCAAAACGAAGTTTTCGCTGAACGCATACAACATGCTGAATGTCAGGCTGCCGTGATGATATTTGCGGTACACCGGATCCTGTGCGAAGTAGTTCAGCATGTCGTGCATCCACCCCATGTTCCACTTCATGGTGAATCCCAATCCGTTCAGATAGACCGGCCGGGAGACGCCCGGAAAAGAAGTGGACTCTTCGGCCATCGTAATCACTCCGGGGAACTGGTGGGCGAGTTCATTGAAGCGCTTCAGAAAATCAATGGCCTCCAGATTCTCGTTTCCGCCGTGGATATTGGGCACCCATTCGCCAGCATCTCTCGAATAATCGAGATACAGCATGGACGCGACGGCATCGACGCGAAGCCCGTCCACGTGGTACTCCTTCAGCCAGAACAGCGCATTCGAGATCAGAAAAGTGCGTACCTCGTTCCGGCCATAGTTGAAGATCAGGGTGCCCCAATCCCGATGTTCGCCCATGCGCGGATCGGCGTGTTCGTAAAGCGCCGTTCCATCGAAAAACGCCAACCCGTGCGCGTCCTTCGGGAAGTGCGCCGGAACCCAATCGACAATCACTCCAATGTCCGACTGATGGCAGCAGTCGATGAAATACATGAAGTCCTGGGGTGTCCCGAAGCGCGCGGTAGGCGCGTAGTGCCCGAGCACCTGGTAACCCCATGAGCCGGAGAACGGATGTTCCATGGGCGGCATCAGCTCGATATGCGTATAGCCCATGCGTTTGACGTACGGCACTAGCGTGCTGGCCAGCTCGCGATAACTCAGGTAAGAATTGTGGGGCCCGCGCATCCATGAGCCAATATGCAGCTCATAAACCGATACCGGCTCCTGCAGGTAATTCTTCCTGGACCGGGCCTCCATCCACTGTTCGTCACCCCATGGGTGATGCGTCAGGGCACACACCACGGAAGCCGATTTAGGGGGCGCTTCCATCTGAAATCCATAGGGATCCGCCTTCTGCTGATAGTGCCCCAGAAAGCGCGACCGAACGGAATATTTGTAACAGGCGCCTTCGCCGATTCCGGGAATGAATAACTCCCAGATGCCGCCCGTTCGCAGACGCATGGGGTGCCGGTGAGGATCCCAACCGTTAAAATCCCCGACTACGCTCACCACTTGCGCATTGGGTGCCCACACCGCGAAACGCACTCCAGGCACCTCCTCGCACCTGACCAGGTGCGCGCCCATGGTCTGAAAGCTCTCGTAAAACGTACCCTCGCCATGCAGGTGGAGATCGAAACTGGTCAGAAGCGGTGGGAAACGATAGGCATCTTCCTGCTGTTGCTGGTCTCCGCTCCATAGCTTCAGTTCGAAGGTGTAGGCCCCAGGATCACGCTGCAAAGTGGCCACGTAGAATCCCTGGGGATGGATCTTCTCCATCGGTTCCAGAGTCCCGTTAGTGCGAACCGATGCTGCGGCAGCCTGCGGCAAATAGGCGCGGACCTCCCAGCCTGTCTCTACCTGGTGGGGACCTAAAATCCGAAAGGGATCGCTATGGTAGCCGCCGACAATGGCTTCCACTTCATGGTGCGTCATCGCAGCTATTATGGCAGGGAATGCACGATCCGACATTCGCAGAACGCTTCCGCCAAGTTCCGAAAGCGGAGTTACATGTCCATTTGGAGGGTTCCGTCGCAGCGGGGACGCTGATGGAGATCGATCCCTCGTTGACCTTGTCGGAGATCGAGGCGAACCTGCCCGCGGCGCCGACCTTCGATGCGTTCATCCAGAGCTATATCTGGGTCAATCGCAAGTTGAATACTCCCGAGCACTACGCCTTGGCCACGCGGAGGCTGCTGGATAGACTGGCCGGCCAGAATGTGACTTATGCCGAGATCACTTTATCGGCAGGAATGATTCTGTGGCGTGGCCTGGATCTCGCCGCTATCTACGATGCAATCTGGAGCGAGACGCGTAACTCGTCTCTGCGCGCCTTTTGGATCCTCGACGCCGTCCGGCAATTCGGCGCC
>JBBSHP010000870.1:0-2892 GCA_038232555.1 Bryobacterales bacterium | reverse complement strand
GCGGCGGTCCAACACCATGCTTTCCTGTGCGAAGGCGCAACCGCCTGCGTGGACCTCTAGATCACTCGATCCGTATTGCACGCTGTAATTCTTTTTCGAAACGAGCACATGATATTTTCCGGGGATCAACCGATCGAAACGGAAGGAGCCGTCTTCGCGCGTGGTCAGGCTTTCACTTTTACCCTGACCCGTCAACGTGACTTTCACGCCGGAAATTCCTGCTGGCTTATAGAGTCGCAGCGCTGGATCATAGTTGGACTTGGCTTGTCCATCGCCTGCCACACCGGAAATGAATCCCAATTGTGGGCCGTCGCGCAGGCTGCGCAGATAAGTAAGATCGGCTTGAGCCTGATCTGCCTGAGCGGTGCGGGAACAAATATTCGCCACCAAAAGTCCCTCTTTCGTCGCGTAGGCGTACACCACGTAGCTTAGGCCTGCTTTGAACGGGTACCCGCAATCGCCTCCTCCCATGCCGGTTCGGATTTCTACATGTTTGCCGCGCCCCTCCATACCGATGAATGGTTCCGCCACCTCGAATGTCGCACGGGTGGCGAGAAAACCATTTACGTGAACTATGCCGTTTGCATCTGGCTCACGCCGTTCATGGCTCAGTTCGGCCACCGTTCCGAGAAAGACCGCGGATGCTTTCCACGCAGCCTCGCAAGGTGGACTTCCTGTCATGCAGGAACAAGCGGGCAGAACAGCCGGGATTGCCAGTGCGATCAAGAGGCGCAGCATAGTGGCTAAGACTCCCAAACAGGCACGCAGGTTTCGGCCCAAAGCTTGCGGAACAATACATACTTCGAAAGTGTCTGAACAAAGGGGACGTTCGAGCATGAATCGCTGGGCCAGAAGATCACAGGTGTTGCTCGCGTTGGTCCTGTTGTCTAAGTTTACCCTTGCCCAGGACGCATTTCTCACCCGCTGGAATTCCGTGCGCGCAAGCCAACCCGAGAGCATCGTGTTCCTGATTTCTGCCGCGAAGACGGCCTTCTATGCCGGCGAGCGCATTCCGCTTCAAGTTTCCTATTCTGCCAGCCAGGCAAGCGCCTTTACGGCGAATACCCGTCTGTACGACCGCGTGGGACGTCTGAACGGTGTCGAGGAATTTCTAGTCGATCCAGCTTCGCTTACCGAAGACCCCCTTCGCGGACTTCCCGGAGAAAACATGTCCATGGGAGGGCTCTCCGGTGGCGACATCACACTCTCAGCGAAGCCCTTCTCATTTGAGAAGCTTTTGAACGAATGGGTCCGGTTTCGCAAACCGGGCCAGTATAGGGTTGCGTTACTCAGCCGGCGGATTGCACCAGCCCGCGATCCCGCGGCTCCCCCGAACCGGATGCCGATGGAACTAGCGTCGAATATACTCTCGCTCACTATCGCTCCCGCGCCGGAAGCATGGGTGCGCACTCAAATCTCGGAAGCGGTCCAGATGTTGGATACCACTTCCGGGATCGACGAAGCGGCGGGGCAGCGGCGTTTGCAAGCTGAGCAAACGCTGCGATTCCTCGAAAGTCCAGACTCGGCCGTTGCGATGGCAAACCGTCTGGGTTCCGCGCCGAACTGGGAATCGTGGTCGCTGCACATGGGCGTGCTCGGATCGCCGTATCGAAAACAGTTGCTTCCGTTGCTTGAGTCTCGCTTGATCGCCTCCGAGCAGCCAGTCTCGGGCCAGTTCTTGAACACGCTCGCGAGTTTAGCGGAGCGGACAGCCTCTAACGGTCCGATGGACCCGTTTCCCGCCGGTAAGAAGCTCCAGGCTGCGTGGCAGGACGAAGCGAAGCGTCGGCAAACCCTGCGCGCGGCCAAGCTAAAGGATTACGAGGCAAGGCTGGTTTCATCGCTCGCTTCAAAACAGCCGGAGGCTCGCGCTGTTTCGCTGACGACCCTACTTGATTCGACGGGCAGGGCCGGCGCCACGCCAGCGTGGCTTCCCGCGATGGTTGATTTGCTGGTGGCGGATTTCCGCAAGTTGCCCGCTAGAACGCAGAGCAACTTGCTGGAGGGTCGCTGGAGCGCCATCAAAACGCCGGCCATGCTGCCGGTGCTTCGTGAGATTTACGCGCATCCCCCGGAGCCTCGGGTGGACCCGCCGCTGCAGGACACGGCGGCGAGGCGCATCTACGATCTCGATCCGGACGAAGGCCGCCGACTCATTCTTTCTCAGATCGTAGCGCCCGATACCTACCTGACCATAGGCACACTGAGAATGCTGCCGGACCGCACACTCCCTGAAATGAACGACATTCTGGCCGCTCGTCTGGAGGCGCGTCAGTCTTCGGATCTATTGATATTGCGCTATGCCACGGGCGCTGTGGTGCAGCGGGTAGAAAAGGCGTACCTGAATCGCAATGAAGAACTTGACCGGCAGAAACTCCCGCACTGCGGCGGCCCACTCGTGTTCTACTTTCTGCGATACGACCCGGACTTTGGAGAGCGCGAACTTCGGCGTCAAATGGACCAGCCCGCCCCCTACCCGGCCTGCTACGACATCGGATTTCAGTTTCACGGGCTAGACAGGAACGCCTACGGTCCAGCGCTGGAACGGCTGGCGATTGCGTTCTTGGCAAGTTCGAAAGTGCCGGTCAAGCGCGGCGCTGCGGAAGTACTTGGCAAATATGGTTCACCCGCCGCACAGAAGCCGCTCTGGGAGACCCTCGAGTACTTCCATTCCTGGTGGAAAGATCGTGAGAACACGCTCGCCAGTGCTCAAGGGCAGGAAGGCGTGCAGTTTGAGCGCGCGCTACGGATCGCGCTGGCGCAAGCGGATTCCTGGACTTTGCAGGAAGAGGGCCTGAACCGCTTGCTCAGTCTTTGTACCAGTAGCTGGTGTAAGCAGGACGTGAGTGGTTGGCGGTCTCAGGCAGCACTTCCGGTTGCCATTCGGATCTC
>JBBSHP010000869.1:0-2896 GCA_038232555.1 Bryobacterales bacterium | reverse complement strand
TATCTATGCCAGCGCGCAGATCGTCGTCCATGCGATCCGCAAGCTCAGGAACAAATCCCGCCAGATATTCCCGATTAGCCGGGCTGCACACTTGAATCCGATCGAATTTGGGCAGCACGCCGAGCTCAAAGCGTAAGGCGCGCATATATTCAAAAATTGCCTTGCTCTTCTTCATCCACCCACGCATATAAGGAAGTTGCCGGCCGATCGATTGAAAGTACACATCGTGTTCGAACAGAATGCTTGGGATCTGGCGCAAACGGGTCGCATACTGTCCCAGCGCGGTGTATTCGATCTGAACCACATCCACTCCCTGCGTGAGAATCTGCCTATGAATCAGCCACTCCAGATCGCTATTTCTAAATTCCGTAACCGCGTGCGGCACAATCGACCCAAGTTGTTTCTGCTTGCCTTGCATCCGGATCATATATTCCACCGAGCGGCAGGTGCGCTCCAGTTCCTGATGTGCCCCGCGTTCATGCTCGTGATCGAGCAGGATGATCAGGTGGAGCGAAGACAACCGTGCCAGGTAACGGACGGTCTGAGACATGAATACCGCGCCGCCGTGAATCGGTGGACAAATCGTGTAGGGCGAGATGAACAGCACTTGCAGCCGGGCAGGATCAGGGGGAAGTTGGTAAAAGCGGTCGCGGAAATACCCTCCCAGGGGCCGCGAAAATGCCTCCGTGTCGGAGATCGTCGCATGGGAGTGCGCCCGGTAGCGCGATCGAAGGGCGATCGGAAGTCGCAGCATCGCTTTCCATAATGCCGGTAGATTCGGGCGCTCCGGCGAGTCCCCGAATACGACGCTGAGTACCGCTCCCGAGAAGGTGAAGAAAAAGTGCGAGCCAAGCCGGGGCCACTCATGGATGTTTTTCCAGCAGAACAGGATGAAATTTCGCTTGAGCACCACATTGATTTGCTCAGTTGAGAACCGCCTCCCGATGGTCCCGCGGTGCTCATGATAAACAACGCTGAGAGGCTGGTACAAAACTTTCCAGCCGCGCTTCCACGCTAGAAAGCCGAGATCTGTGTCTTCCAGATAAAACGGAGCCAGCAACTCATCGAAGCCGCCCAGTTCCAGAAACTTGATGCGGTCGAATGCACAGGAGCCGCCGCCCCCATAGAAACATGGATAAGGACTCTGGATCGCATCATCGATCCGATGACGCGCACGCAGGCCACCATTTTCCCACCAGCATTGCGTCAGGCCCGTCTCCTCGCGAACCTTCTCGGGATCGCTGAAGAAGATTTGGCAGGAAACCGCAAATACCTTGTCGTCGGTGAAGCCGTCCAGCAGCGGTTGCAAGAAGCTACGCTCCACGCGCATGTCGCTGTTGAGCAGCACGACGGTGTCATTGGAAGCAGAGCGGAACCCGGCGTTGGAGCCCCCTCCGAAACCGAGATTCTTCTCGAGCGCGAGCACGCGCACACTTGGAAATGTTTCTCGAACAAAAGCGGCGCTTCCATCGGACGATCCATTATCGACAACGATGACCTCGTTCCCAGGGTGGTCCGAGAGCGCGGCGACGACAGACGGTAGATACCGGGCAAGAAGGTCGCGGCCGTTCCAGTTCGGAATCACCACCGAAGCAGCATGCCTGGCAGGCTGGTGGTCGGGCGTCAAGTGGCGGCGCGAACGCAGTCGGAACCACACGTCTGTAATCGCGATAGACAGCAACGGGATGCAGATCAGCAGAGGTGAAATGATGAGCAGCGGTAAAAACTTAAGAAGTCGCCAAGCAGTGTCGAGAAAGGTCTTCACGACAAAACCGGACCGAGGCCCAGTTTCCGCCCTGCTTTCATCCAGCGGGAACCGCGAATCAGGTTCAACTGCGACTCCAAAACTGTTTTTTCCGAAATGGTGCGCTGGGCCCAGCGGGTGCGTTCTTCCATCAGAGTCTCAGAGGCTTCCAGCAGCCGCGCGTATTCCGCTAACTGGCCGTGAGCGGCAGCCAACTCGGAAGACAGCCGGGCCTCAGTCTGGATGGCCCACTCTGTCTTGTGCACATTCTCAGAGTCCAACTCCTGCACCTTAGCTTCGTATGCGGCGGCGATATCGGCCCCTTCCCTTTGCACTCTGGCGAGTTCTTCTTGAACTTCCACCACCCTCACCTGGGCAGCCGCAAGTTGTTCGTTGAGTTGTCCGGCCCAACGGTTGCGTGCCTCCAGCTCATCTTTCTGTCCTCGAAAGAGGGCGAGCAAATCGTCTCGCTCGGTCTCGGTGGTCTGCAACCAGAGCTTGATTTGAGCAAGCTGCTTTTCGAGCAGGAGCACGTGTTGCTCCCGCTCACGCAAAACATTGGCAGCTCTCGGCACGTAAACGAAAGAACGCTGCTCTGGAAGTGTCCCGCGCGTGCAGAGCGCCATGAAAAAGTGAGCGTCCTCGGCATTCCCTGCTCCGCCGTCCATTCGAGCTTCAGCATCCCAGAAGGTCTTGGCGGGATGAAAGGCAAAAGATTCTACCCGGTTCTGCAATAGAACCCTCACCTCAGGGAAGAACTCGCTCAGGCTGCTGTGGAACTCGTCGAGTTCGAATTCGTGGCGATGATGGAGATTTGGGCCTGTGGCAGCCCGCGATTCCGCATAATAGCGTTTGTTCGGTGTCGAGACAAGGAAGAGTCCGCCAGGCTGCAGCACGCGGGCACACTCAGCGATAAACTCCCTGGGGTGATCCAGGTGCTCAATTACCTCGAACCCTACCACTGCATTGAAGCTGCCGGAGGAGAAAGGCAAGGCAACACAGGAACCAGCCACAAAGCTGAGATTCGTTAATGGATAGTTGGTTCGTCCATATTGCAGCGCTTCGCTGGATAGGTCAACGCCGGTAACCTTCCCGGCCCCCTGCGCTAGTTCGGCACTACCGTAGCCAGTGCCGCAACCCGCGTCGAGTACC
>JBBSHP010000868.1:0-2901 GCA_038232555.1 Bryobacterales bacterium | reverse complement strand
GAAAGACGGTTGGTATTGGGGCGAGTTCAGCAGCGACCCCAATTTCCCCATGCAGTTCGATGACGACCAGTTTCCATTCAATTACCCCTCAGCGAGCCAGGGTATCTATTGCCTGCGATGTCATTCCACCGCAGCGAATAACTTCACTTTCACCGCTCTGCGCAATATCCAGGGGTTTCCAGGCCAACCCGTCGTTTACCCGGACGATGGCTCCTGGCGCGGTGAGCCCTTGCTAAGCGCCGCGATACATGGCCGCCCGCCCTCCAGCGCCGCGATTCCAACTCCACCACCTGCCAATCAGAACTTCTTAAACATCTTCACTTCAATTCCGGGCGTGAGCCGCGGCCAAGTGCAGACCTTGCTGCCTGAAACGTTTGACTTCATCCCCGCTCCCCCGGGAGGTGGCAATTTCGTCAGTTCCACCCAATGCCAGACCTGCCATGCCGCGCTCAATAACAAGGGTCCTTTTGGTCCCAGCATGTTCCTGCCGTCGCATCCGCAGCCGGCGAATCCCGGGCAGGTCGCGGGAGCGAATGTTTCGTCTTACACGGAATGGCGCTGGTCGCCTATGGGATTGGCGGGACGGGATCCAATTTTCTTCGCGCAACTCGAAAACGAGCTCGCGTTTGTGAAGACACTTCCGCCTCCAAAGGGCGACCAAGCTGTCACACAGGTGACCAACACCTGCATGACGTGCCATGGCGCCATGGGGAAACGCCAACAGGATATAGATAAAGGCGGACCTACCGATTTCAATCTGGGCTTTCTGCAACTGAGCGATCGCACGGATCCCAACTTCAAATATGGCGCGTTGGCGCGGGACGGCATCAGTTGCACGGTTTGCCACCGGATAACCCCGGATCAGGCTCCGCCCGGCGGAAATGCTTTACAGCATTTCCGGGCCAACTCAATCAATGGCACGGCTCCGCTCACACCCGCGGACCAACTGAACGCTCCGGCCGCGAACTCTACACTCGCTCCGTACGCCATGAAGAACGGCATCGGCATCGAACCCCTCCAGAGCAGCTATCTTCAATCGTCGAGGATGTGCGGCACATGTCACACCATCAATCTCCCCGTCCTCGATCAAGGGATTGCGGCCGTGCATTCCATTGAGCAGTCCACTTATCTGGAGTGGCTCAATAGCGCTTATCAGAATGAACTGGGAACGCCTGGACCTAACGCCACCACGTGCCAAGGCTGCCATATGCCGGGCAGCTTCCATAATCCGGCAAAGGGGATCAACCAAAACCAGTTGAACGAAAAGGTGGCTGCTATTCAAGACGAGACCTATCCGACCTCGGAGAATCAGGTTCCAATCGATCAGATCACCATACAGCGGCGGAACGACTATCGCCGCCATGAACTCCTGGGACTGAACGTATTCCTGCTCGAGTTGTTCAAGCAATTCCCGGATGTGCTCGGAGTTCGGCCCGATGACTACTTCAGCGGCTCGTCCACGGTGGTTCAGGACACCATCGACAACTTCACGCAGCAGGCGCAGCAGCGGACAGCGAAGGTGGATCTCGAGGCGACGCGGGCCAATGTAAATGGACAGGGATCTATTACCGCGAATATTACGGTGACCAATCTGGCCGGGCACAGATTCCCGAGCGGCGTCGGCTTCCGGCGCGCGTTTCTCGAAGTGGTCGTGGCGACCAAGACCATCTCCGGGAAGGAACGCGTCTGGTGGTCATCCGGCCGCACGAACGGTCTGGGCCTGATTCTCGATAGCGCTAACAACGTGCTCCCGTCCGAATTTTTCGCCGACTATAAGGACGTGAACGGAAACACGCAACAAGCCTTTCAACCTCATTACCAGATCATCAACGCCCAGAACCAGGTGCAGATCTACGAGGAACTGGTGCAGGGGAAGGACGGCAGATTCACCACAAGCTTTGTCCGCCGAGATAAGACCGTAAAAGACAACCGGCTTCTGCCACTCGGATGGTCGAGCGCCGGTCCGGACCCGGTCAGCCTGAATGGGGTCTTCCTGAAGGCGACTCAGCCTGACGGCGAAGCTCTCGACGATCCGGACTTCCTCAGTCCGGCGGGGCACGATCAGATTCAATATCAGATCGCTCTGCCGCCGAACACACCGCCTAACGTGGAGGTGCGCGCGACTCTCTACTACCAAGCCATCCCGCCCTACTACTTGAGGGATCGCTTCCAGGGAGTGCCGGACGGCGATGCCACCAAGCGCCTGTATTACATGACCTCGCGCGCCAGCTTCCAAGGCCCGACGGCAAACTGGAAATTCAAGCTCGCTTCGGCCAGCGTGTTTCCCCGGTAATGGAGACCACAACGAAAGTAAGGGCAACACGCTAATGAGCTCCCGGAGACTTAGAATTCTCTTTCTGCTCAGCGGCCTCCGCAGTGCGGTAGCTGACTGTTGGCAATTCCCGTACCTCCCCGCATTTCGGGAGCGCGCCTGTAAAACGCTATGTGCGGCGACAACTTAAGTGCGCTCCTTAAGAATAGCCCTTCGGCGGGAGCGATTTGCCGCCGAGCCGCAACGAATCAGTGCCGAACTAGAATCCCGGAATCTACCGGGAGCGGTTCAAACAAAACTTAAATAAGAGGATGGACTAAGACGTATGTTTCACTCAAGGCGCAACTTTGTAAACGCCGCCCTGGCGGGAGCGGCGCTGCCCGCAATCAATGCTTCCGCGCAGAGCTCCGCGCAGAGCTCCGGGGGTGCGAAGTTCCGCGATCTGCAAGACGAGATAGCTTCGCTGTTCACGCGTCTGCCCGGGAAAAAGGCGGTCAAGTTCTATGCCCCGGCTACCTATAACGGGCGCGAGTTCCGCTTCGACATGAATTCGCCGGACCGGCTATTTGTGGGAAGCGCGATCAAAGCTTTCATACTCTGCGAGCGTTTGCGACAACTGGATTCCCCGG
>JBBSHP010000867.1:0-2902 GCA_038232555.1 Bryobacterales bacterium | reverse complement strand
GGCCCCGCCGCAGTGCGGCGAACGCCCGCAGGATGGGCACGTAAGTGAATCTCGCAAACGTATCTTCCGGGAAACGCTTTTCTAAGTCGCCCGTGAGCGCCCCCGAGCGGGAAGAGTCTCCCGATAGAGCGAGAGCAAAGCCCGCGGCGAATTCAACGTCCCGTCCCTTGGAGAGTTCGAGAGCCGCCAAGGCGGTCCTTACTCCTTCGGCGGCAATCCCGTAAAACGCCTCCCAGACAGCTCGTGAGGCCAGGTAACTGGCCGCGGACTCCCGTCCGATCTGCTCTTGCAGGGCCAGTTCCACGGCGCGGTTGGATGAACGGCGCGCGGCCAAAAGCTGGCCGGAACGGGCGAGAGCGAGAGCCTCTTGATGGGCCACCCAGTGTTCCGATTCTTGGCTTTCCCCTGGCATGGCTGACGACGCGGTTCATCTCCCCCTGGTCTCCCCTTAGGACTGCAATGTTGTATCGGTTAACCAGAATCGTGGGTGTCTCCAGTTTGCGCTCGAAGGCCCGCTGAAGCGTGCTCTCAACCTCGGCGAAACGGTCCGTGCGAAGATAGGCGGACGCAAGGAGTCCGTACGCCATTGCTTGATTAGGATCTCCAGCGATTCTTTCCTGCGCAATCTCAATCGCCGTTTGAAATCGGCCGGTCCCATGGGAGGCTATGCCTGCTAATAGACCCCTGGGATCTGCGTTGCCTCCCCCGCGACGAGGATAAGTCTGTGCCCATAATTCAAGGGTCTGGTAGGCCTTTTCGAGATTTCCCGTCCCGTGCCGATCATATGTGAAGTCAATGTAAAACCTTTCCCGGTCGCTGACACGTTCCCGCAGTAGCCAGGCTTTTCTCGCGCTCTCGGCCGCCAGCACGGACTCGCCTCTCGCGCTAAGATGCGTTCCTAACTGCGCATGTGCGATGCCGAAATTCGGATCGATTTCGACGGCTCGCCGGAAGAAAGGTAGTGCTGCTTCCGCCCCGCCGCTTGAGGATAGGGCCACTTTCATTGCCGTGCTATAGGCTTTCAAGGCTTCGATTGACGATGTCGTGGCTTCGGCGAGCGGCATCGAGTGCCGTTCTAAGGTAATCAGCGATTCACCGATCCTGGTTCTGAATTTGCGTGACATCTCGCTGAGCGAGTTCAGGACATCCTCTCTTCTAGCGGCGACTACCTGCTGCTGATCCAGAATGTTACCCGTGTTGCAGTCCCTTGCTCGCAGCCCCAATGAATATTGGCTTCCAAGACGTGAGATCGAGCCCTCCAGGACAGCCGCGCTGGCGGTTCGGACGCAGATCTGCCGAGCGATTTCCGGAGTCAGCCGGGCTTCTTTGGGCTGTCTCATGAGAGCCAGCGTTTGCTGGATGGTTACGTCCGAGATGAGGGCGAGGAATGGCGACTGCTGCAGATCCACGGACAGTCCCTGGCGCAACGTGTCGTCAAAGACCGGATCGCCCGTCTTGTTGTCGAAATCCGCGAGGACGATGGTATCCCTCGCGGTCAGCTTGGGTCGCGCCGCGGAATCACGCGCCAACGACCAGACCGTCACGCCGCTCAACACGAGGAATGCCGCTCCCGCGGTTGTGCCCAGGACGGCCATTCGGTACCTGCGGAGAAGCTTGCGCGTTAAATAGATCCGGCCTGGAGGCGAGGCCAGCACGGGCCGGTCCTCCAGATACCTCTGGATATCGGCCGCCAGATCGGAAACCGAAGCATAGCGCCGCTCTCGAACTTTCTCGAGCGCCTTCATGGTGATCGCATTCAGATCGCCATCCACAAGGCGGCGAAGCGAAGCTGGGTCGGTCTGGCGGCGCGCGGCGATGTCGCTCGCGCTCGCTCCCATTGAAGTAAGCTTGCGCGTCAGCGAGGGCGCTTCCTCCTCGCGGATGATTCGCAGCATTTCCGCCAGACCCGCGTTGCGCAGCGTGGCCGTGTCGAACGGCACGGCGCCGATCAGCAGCTCGTACAACAGCACGCCGAGTGAATACACATCGGAGCTTTCATCGACGTCTCCCGTCATCGTGTCCGCCTGCTCCGGACTGGCATACTCCGGTGTCCCGACAATCTGGCCGAACTGCGTGAGCAAGGTGTTCTCCACGGCCCACTTGTCAGTGGCCCTCGCGATGCCAAAATCGATCACCTTAGGAATCGCCCCGCCGTCCTGTTCCATCACCAGCACATTCGACGGCTTCAGGTCACGGTGGATCACGCCTTTTTGGTGCGCATGTTGGACCGCACGGCAGACTGCGAGGAATAACGCGAGCCGCTCCTTGGGGGTCATCCGCTTGCGATCGCAAAACTGGGTTATAGGTGCGCCCTCGATGTATTCCATCACGAAGTACGGGCGCCCTTTGGTGGTCGCGCCTGCGTCGAAAATCCGAGCGATATTCGGGTGGTCCATCATTGCCAGCGCCTGGCGCTCTTTGGCGAAGCGCGCGAGTACTTGGCTCGTGTCCATCCCGAGTTTGATTACTTTGAGCGCTACAAAGCGGCGAATGGTTTCGCGCTGTTCAGCCAGGTATACGGTGCCCATGCCCCCTTCGCCTATTAGTCGAACGATCTGATAACGGCCGAAGTCGTCATCACCGGCTGCCGATGTGGCTGTATCGATGGTCTGAGTTCCGGATTCGTCCGCGCCAACCGAACTATCGAACGCCCCCTGGATCAGACACTGCGGGCATAGTCCCGCGGGATTACCGGAATCCAATTCCGCGCCGCACTGAGGGCAAGTTGGCATCTGGACGAAGTCGTAGCAGCTATTTTATGCTAGCTGGATATCCGCTTGACTCAGGTAACCGCTGCGGAACTGGTTTTCGCGCTGGTTGCTGGTTTCGGGTGAACAATCAGGTCATAGGTCACGGGATCGACGGCCACAGCCTGTTGCGCCAGTCGGAAGAAAAGCTTGCC
>JBBSHP010000866.1:0-2903 GCA_038232555.1 Bryobacterales bacterium | reverse complement strand
TCGACGAGATGGGGGTTTTCACCCTTTGGATCCTCTGCCCAGAATTCCGATGCCGCAAACAATCGCGGCGATGCCGGCGAATTTCATCGCGTTCATGGTTTCATGCAACAACGTTACTGAGAGAATGCTCACCCATACGTACGTGAGCGCAATCACAGGATAGAGCAACGACAATTCACTGTCTTTTAAGGCCACTGCTAAAAGAAGCGTGTTGAGACCGTAAAGAGCATAGCCCGTAAACAACATCGGGTTGGTCAGCATCCCGACCACTGCCCCAACAAAGCCAGGTTGGGACAAATGATTCGCTCCGCTCTTGATAAACATCTGCGCTGCAGCCCCGAGGATCGTGCAGCAAAACACGAGAACCAGGGAGCGCCGCCGCGCCGCATCCGCAGAGACGACGGGCAGAATGGTTGCCGTACTCAAGTAACCTCCAAAGGTGAACCCATCTTCATGATAACCGCTTCAGTTACAGGTCCCGGCTCAGCTTGGGGGCGGTACCACAGGTAGCTTCGGCAGATCTTCCTGGGTCCGTTCCAACTCGAGCTCATCAAACAAAATTGCCGGGGCGATCACCGCTGCGTTCGAAACAAAGCTGCCCGCACCCATCAAGGCGAACGGGAACAGGGAATCGATGAAGTTAAAGACGTGCATGTCGTCCGAAGCCGCAATGATATCGCGGAACGAGCGGGTTGACATGCCGCGGAAACGCAACCCGCGGACCAGTTCTTCACGACCATCCGGATACACGCGATAGACGAGCAGAGGTAGGCTGACGGGCCGGGTCCCCCCACCGGACTGCGCCATGGCTGAGGTGGCTCGCCGAAACTCGTCCATCGATGCCGACGACGGATAATCGAGCTTCCGAACGATGATCCCGTAAGGCTTATTGTTCTTGCCGCAAAGGTCGATCAGCTTTTTCTTGATCTCTGCAGCGGAAACCGTTTGCGATGCACGAACGAAGAGATTTCCAAAGCCTGGAGCATCGGCCCCGTAAGCGCCATGCAAGCGGGCGCGCCCGTTGGTGGGACCCAGGCCCTTCAGGACCGGCGTACGGGTGAGCAGAAAGGTCTTGAGAACGCCCTTTTCGATGAGCGGCAACGGCTTGGGCGCGACGCCTTCAATGTCGTAAGCGTAGTGACCGAAGAGAGTTTGACCATGCCATTCGGTCTGAGTGGGGTCGTCCACTACGTCGATCCACTCGGGCAGGATCTTGGATCCGATTTTGTTTTCCAACTCGCTCGGCAAATGCGGCGCGGGGCGGCCCGGGTCCGGCACCGGTTTACGGGTCACCTTCAAATTGTCTCCAAGCACCTGAGCGAAGAGTTGAGCGGCCGCGCGGGGCTCAAACAGGACCGGGCCACTGTATCCCTCACTCAGCGGAGCGCGGGTGAGCGCGGCGATCTCGTCCGCGACGGCTGTGATGCCGCGCCGCAATTCGGCTTCCGGCGGCAACGCGTTCACGTCAAATGCCTGGAACACCTCAGCGTCGCGCAAAAGCATTCCGTCGGGAGCCTGTCCATGCGCGCGCACTCTCAGCAACGCGAGGTTGTCCGGGGTTCGCAGTACAGTGCCTTCGGAGTTGGCCAGATAAGAAGTAGTCTGACTAGACTGAAATTCGAGACCGGAAGAGAGCACCTGCGGATAGGCCGCGAAGATTTTCGAAAGTGCGGTTACACGCCCCTTCCAGACGGTCTCATCGACCGGGGTGCGGTGGATTGGCAGAATGGCTTGCACTGGCGGAGCTTTCGAGTAGTCGGGCAGTTGTTCTGCCACATTTACATTTTTGAGCGACGAACGCTTTCGAGCGATGGCCTCCTCAGCCGCTTTGTACGCGCGATCGGTTGCGAGCCAGAGCACCTGCCGTATGGCTTGATAGTTAGTCTCAATAGGAAGCTGCTCGGGGTCGTAGCGGCTGCCGCTATAGTAGTCCGAATACACGTGGTTGGTGTTATCGAAGGCATAATCGCCCACGCGCACTCTGACCCTTTGCACGCGAACGGGGGTGTGGTTGCTCGTAATCAGCGCCCCCAAACTGGCGGTTATCGAGACAGTGTCCGCATCCTCAACCGTAGTTTCGATATAGTAGGGCCGATCCAGACCGGCTATGCCAAGTGATTGGGAACGGGCCAGCTCATCGCGCATGGCCTTGAGAATTACGTCGTCAGCACCGGTCTGGGACCATGCGAGCGTAGCCGCAAACACAGCAGCCAGCGCAATTCCCTGGCGCGCCAGGATGGTCATTGCCCGGCTCCCGCCGAGGCCGGGCGCGGAAGCAAGGGCGGGCGGTCCTGGGCATGGTCTTTCTTCTGGATTTCGATTTCGGAAACCAGCAGCGCGGGCGAAATCGCAGAAACCGGCACCTGTCCGGATTCTGCCCCGCAGTACCCGTTGAAAACTTCCTGACGATCGGATGTTGCGAGTATTTTGGCGAAGCTCGACAGCGGTGTCCCGACGATATCGGCGCCACGTACCAATTCATCGGGTTTCCCATCGGCGTAAACGCGGTACACCAGAAGCGGGATTACCGTGAAGGCCTGGAGACCACGCCGCTGCGTCAAGGTGAACCCGCTGCTTACCTGTTCGAAATAGAGACCATATGGTTTGTTCTGCCGTTTGATTTCCGCCAGCAGCAGCTCCCGCAGTTTCGCGTTCGAGACCTGTTTACGGGATTCCACGATGAGGTTGGACTGCCGGGAAACGACTTCGGCGCCAGACTGCCGCCGGCCATGACCGTTGGAGTGCTCAAAGCCTTTCACGGGAGCGCGCGACATCAGGAAGGTTTTGAGAACTCCGTTCTCAACCACCGTCACGGGCCGCGCCTTCACGCCCTCATCATCGAAAGCATAATACCCGTTCAGATCGGCCGCGCCCAGCGTTTTCCTGGTGGGGTCGAACACGAC
>JBBSHP010000865.1:0-2911 GCA_038232555.1 Bryobacterales bacterium | reverse complement strand
GCGATAGCGAGGCTCACGGATAATCTTTCCACCTACAGCGATTCCGCTACCTCATGGGAAAAGGTGAATTCGGGAGGTGGATTGCGGTTTGAAGGGACGACTCTTTACTATCGCGATAAATCACCGGACGACGCCGCCGCTGGCGGGGCACTCGCACCTTTGCATGCGTTGCCGTTGATTTCCGGCGCGGTTGCCGTGCCGATCCCCGCCCCGCCCCAATCGACGACAGCACGGGAGGCTACCCTGGCCGGAGCTTTCCCTGCAAACCTCGACGACACCAACTCCTTTGATTTAAACCACGCACGTTCCGCGACCGACACGCAAGGCGAAATCGGAGCTCCCAAGGGGGCGGCAGCCAGGCCAGAATTCCGCGGGCGATGGGTCGATCAAACCGACGCCCCAGATGGCAAAGTCACCGCCCGCTATGCGTATTGGATGGAGGACGAGAGCTTCAAAGCGAACGTCAACTTGATGGGCGTCACTCCGCGTGGCTCCGGGACTAGGGGTGACAGTCCTTCGCAAATCCCACTGCAAGGTCTCTTCAAAGCCCTTGGAGTCTCCGGCTTCGATGCAATGGCGAATGCGATCTTCAACTCGCGGGCAAATTTTCCGGGTAGCAAATTCTTCGAGTATCCAGCGATCGATCAAGCATCCCCGACGACGATCGCTGACAGTGCGAAGTTCGAATCCACCATCTTCTCAGCAGCACTCAACCTCTCACGCACCGGCACAAAGAGGATCAACCTGAACAAAGTCGTCTCCGATTCCACAGACCCAACCGCCATCCGTTCACAACTGGATCAGATCATCAAGGCAGTCAGTTATCAGGCGCCGAATTTCGCACAACGCTTCTATAGAACTGGTTCCGACAAAAACAGCCTGGATGTCCCAGGCACCGGTAATCCAAGCGATCGCACCATTTACCTCAATAAGATTGCCGCCAACATCCGTGACTATATCGACACTGATTCGCAGCCAACAATCGTAAACAACGATACGGGGTTAACGATAAACATTGGGGCAGCTCCCACCCGCAGCCTGCCCAAAGGGGGAACATCAGGGCCCAATGTAGCGGTCGCCATCGGTAAAGAAGCGGTTCCGATCCTCCAGGAGTATCTCTTAAGAGTGAAGCTGCTCACTTTCTCTCCTCGCATCGGTCCCAGCGCTACCTATAAGATCGAGATTGACCATTATATCGAGTTTTGGAATATGAGCACAAAAGATATTCCTCTGAGCAGTCTTGGTCCAAACCCTTTCCTCCGCGTTGCAAATCAGTTCGGATGGGACGACGGCGGCGCCGGCATTCCTGCGGGTCCGGGCCGTGATTTTAGCGTCCCCTTGAGCGTTTTTCAGAATTCCACGAATCAACCGCTCGTCTTCGCCGCAGGCAAGGCCACAGTTCTAACCACTGATCAGACGCCTTTGCCTCCAACATTCGCTGGCGTGGATGCCACCAGAGTTTTTCGGCCACCTGCAGGCACGCCTCCCGATGCCGTTCGCGTGTTACAGGGAACGACGATCAAGAAGAGCGGCAGCCAGCTTAGGCTGAACAGCATTCCTCGACCGACAAATTCCTCAAGCGCTTCCGACTACGAAACCGAACTTATCTTGGGCAATGATAACGGAATCTTGGAAGGATTTGGCAGTCCTGCGGTCTATTACATAACACTCAACGTAGACGATGCGTCCCCTGATCCCACCGGTGCATCGAGTAAGCATTTCGATACGACACAATACTACTTTCGCGCCAGTAGCCTGAAGGGCAATAGTCCGGCTTATACCCCTACTGTCTCACAGACGGGTGATCCAAGAACTAACAACGAACAGCTGGAATTGGATTCCAGCGCGAGTGTTGCTGACGATCAAACCGGCTATAAGACTGAGCTGCATGCAAATAGTCCTCCCTCGGCGACCAACAATGATGCCTCACCGACTGTTTTGAATACGACCTATGTCGACCCGACCTTGTGGATCGACCCGGGGGCTAACATTGCCGACGCATCCCACGCTCCCGAGATCTTGGCAAATGCTCCGATGACATCCGTCGGTCAATTAGGTGACATTTTCGATCCCGCACGGCCTCTGGGGGCATCGGGCAATATCAGATACAGTCGCGGCGGCGGACGTTCGTTCAAGCTCGGTCAGCCGGATGATCTCTGGGATCAGAATAGCAATTCCGCCAGCCGCGAATGGGCTTCCTGGCGTCTGGCCGATATCTTCTCAGTCTCCGACCTGGCGCGGTTGGATGGCCAGATTAATATCAATGGTGTGAGTCGCGATGGAGGGACGGCCCTGAAAGCAGCGCTATATGGTTATAGCTTTCTTGCCGCTCCGGACACGGACCCGGACTTGGCCTCTAAAGCTCTCGATGACACCTCAATCGATGCGCTGATCGATCAGCTCAAAGCGCGATTGACTAATGACTCCTCGACTTATTCTCGGTTTAGCAACTCTTCCGGCCCGATGGCTGAGCGCGGCGAGCTTTCGGAAATGCCGATTTTTGATTCCATCGTAACCGGAAGTAAGATGTATTACCTGGCTCCAGGGGTAGATACGACGAAGGCCTATGATCGGGGACGGGAGGAGTTGTTCCGACGCATTGCTGGCTTGATTACTACGCGAGGTAACATCTTTACGGTCTATGCTGTCGGGCAGTCATTAATTCCGCTGCCTTCCGGCTCGACGAATCCTCCGGTTGTTACTGCAACTTCGCAAACCAAGGTGACCTTCCGCATAGATCCTGTCTGGACTGGCGGAGTGCCTTCAGATCCCTTCGATCCGACGAGCTCGGCCCGATTTAAGAAACCAGATAACTATGCTATCAAAATACTCTACGTCGGCGATTAGCTTCCTTCTTTTTGTGGCCCTGACTACCGTCGGGTACGCACAAAAGGCTCCGAGTGCTCCTCTT
>JBBSHP010000864.1:0-2912 GCA_038232555.1 Bryobacterales bacterium | reverse complement strand
TGCCTCTTCGCTAAATGGCAGGCAAGAATGCCTGCCCCACACTCAACTCCAGAAGCAACCACAACATCATTAACGCCCAGAGCCGGATCCAGCGCTCCACAAAACCCGTAACTGACTAATGCATCCAATCTTTGATTTTCCCCAACCGCCTGTGCAGCTTGCCGAGCCAACCGCGGACCAGGTCCGTTGGCTGTCAATATTACTTCGCGTCCATTCAGCTCGCCCGACACACCCCAATGCGATTTCAAACTTAGACTACGCTCGTTCTTTAGATGCCGGCGAAGGCCAATGAATTCCTGAATTTCTGCGGCAATGAAGGCCGTCACGTGTAACTATTGTTTCTAAACCACTTGACCGCGCGCCCTAAAGCGTCATCGGTGGACCCAGGAGTGAAACCCAGTTCGCGTTTGGCCTTCTCAGAAGAAACAAACATCTTCTTGCGCGCCATTCTTACCGCGTCCAGAGGCGCTCTCGGTTCCTTTCCGGTCATGTTTGCCCAACCGGTACTGGCGACTCCCGCTCCGTAGGCGACTGCGTAAGGTATCCGCCAACGAGGGGCTTTCACTCCGCTAATTCGTTCGAGATGCTGGAAAATTTGCTCCAGTGTCAGATTATCGCGGCCCAGGATGTAGCGCTCGCCGGGCTTTCCCCGGTCGCAAGCGAGTAGGTGTCCTTCCGCGATGTCGGCTACGTCAACCAGATTTAATCCCGTGTCGACGAATGCAGGCATGGCTCCGCGCAGGAAATCCACTATGATCTTGCCGGTAGGCGTAGGTTTGAAATCATGATCTCCCACCGGGGCGGTGGGATTGACGATCACTACCGGAAAACCGGTGCGTGCGAATTCGAGCGCAGTCTGTTCCGCCTGGAACTTGGACCGCTTATAGGCACCGGTCATCTCCTTGATAGTCACGGGGCTGCTTTCATCGCCTTCCTGCTCTTCCGGCATTCCGATGCAACCGGCCGTGCTGGTATAAACGAAGCGTTCCACGCCAGCTTGTCGCGCCGCCTGCAACAGTTCCCGAGTCCCATCCACATTGGAACGGTACAATTCGCGAGGATCCTTAGCCCACAACCGGTAATCTGCGGCCAAATGAAAAACAATGCCACAGCCCCGCACGGCACGGCTCAGCGAGGCGGGATCGCGCAGGTCGCCTGCGATGGTCTCGACTTCCAACTCCCGCACTTTGCTGCCCGGGCGTACTAAAGCGCGCACGGTGTGACCGCGGTCTACAAGTTTTTTCGCGACGTGCCAGCCAATAAACCCCGTCGCGCCCGTAACCAGGATGGGTTTCACAGAGGAGTAGTAGGGCGGGCCATCGTCTTGCCTGCCGCCTTAATTCCGGCTTCCGGCACCATTTTTTCCTTAAGATAGGAGTTCAGCGCCAGCAACGGGAACGAATTCCTGTACAAATGATACGAAAGATAAAAAACTTTAGGGAATCCAGTGCCGGTGGCTACGTCTTCATTCCAGCTTCCATCCCGGTTTTGGGTCCGTATCAAATAATCAACTCCGTCGTGTAATGTTGTGCTGGTAGTGTCACCGCCCGCCAGCAGCGCAAGGATGGCCCATGCCGTTTGCGAAGGCGTGCTCGGGGCAGCCACAAATCCGTTACCGTTGTAACTCGCGCAACTCTCACCCCAACCGCCATCGAAATTCTGGTTGGCGCGGACCCATTCCAACGCGCGCTGAACGGGAGCTTCACGATCGCTAACGCCTCCGGCCTTCAATCCACGCAATGCTAAAAACGTTCCGTAAACGTAATCGACGCCCCAACGCCCATACCAACTGCCGTCCTGCTCCTGAGTCTCTAGCAGAAAATTCATACCTTTGCGCATGGCTTGGTGGGACGAATCGTAGCCAAACGCGTTCAATGCTTCAAGCACCCGGCCCGTAATATCCGGGCAGGTGGGATCAAGCATGGCGTTATGATCGGCGAACGGGACGAAGCTCAGTGGCGCCCAGTTGTTATCGACATCGAAAGCGGCCCATCCGCCATCTTTGGATTGCATGTCCAGCAGCCACTTGAGGGCCCGCTGTTCGCAAGCGTCCTGGGCACCGGCATTGGAACCACGAGAGCCTTTCAGCGCGAGCAGTACCATCGCAGTGTCGTCGATGTCGGGATACGATTCGTTTGCGAATTCGAAGTACCAGCCCGATGGCTCTGTATTGGGACGCTTCTGCGACCAGTCTCCCTTGCGGCGAACTTCTTTGGTCAGCAGCCAGTCGGCGCATTTACTAAGAGCACTGGCCGGTGCTGCATTTGATTCGCTCAACGCAAATGCGGCAATAGCGGTATCCCAAACCACCGAGAAGCACGGCTGAAAGAAGAACCGTTCGCCATCGTTGACCATTAGATTGTCGAACTGCTTTTGGGCCTCAACGCGATCCGGATGATCCGGGGCGTAGCCCAACAAATCGAGTGCCATGATCACGTACATCATGGGCGGGTAAATGGCTGCAACTCCGTCGCTATACCGAGTCCGCTCGATGATCCACTGCTCGGCTTTCCGGATGGACCGGTCGCGCAAACTTTTGGAGCCATGCCGTTCCCACAACTTCAGAGCTTTATCTAGAGCCAAAAAAACATTGCGCCAAGTGAATCGCTGTGGATCCCGTGAAAAATCGAGACTCACGCCGGGTAGGATCAGTTCTTTGAGATCGAATCCAGCCGGAACGGGCCGCTTCGGATTCAGAGCATGCACGATTGCAAGCGGAATCACGATCGCGCGAGTCCACGATGACATCTGGTAGATGAACTTGCCCGGTAGCAGCATGATCTCAGGCGGGATGGCCGGGACGTACTCGCGCGGGAATAGATCGAACAGGCTGAGGTTGATTTTGACGTAGCTATTCGCAGCCTGGATGCCGCCTAACGCTAGAATGCGCTCGCGTACGCGGACCAGGCGCT
>JBBSHP010000863.1:0-2919 GCA_038232555.1 Bryobacterales bacterium | reverse complement strand
GTACATCGACTCGTACGTTTGCTCCACGCTTCTTTCAGACCTCGCCTCGCGACGACGCCCTTGCGTTTCGCTATGACTTCACCTCCATCAGGTTGTCAAAAGGACTTTCACCTTCGAGCTGTCGAACATGCTCGGCACACGCAAAAAAGCTCGAAGGCCACGACCGACCTTCGAGCTTCGGATTTAAATCAAGACGAAGGAGTTACCGGCTGTTAGACAGCTGATCGCTGAACTCGCCAGCAGCCGCCAAACCGCCCAGAACCGCCGCAACCGCGACGCCGGCGACAATCGCGCCAACCGCCGCGTGGCCGAGCCCCGCACCGGTCGCAGCAGTCGCCCCGCCAACCGGGGCAGCAGCACAACCAGCGCCGCCGCTGGAGGTGATCCCACCCGCGCTGACGCGCACATACTGGGTAGAGCCTGACCCGGGTGTCGCAGCAGTGTCAATCGACCCGCTCACGTCCACATGTTTTCTAACATATTGATCAAGACCTGTACCGCTAATCTCAGAAACAACGCCGGTGGTATCGTCCCGCACGTAGAACTTGCCTCCGCGGCGTTCCACGCAACCCGAGATCTTGGCCTGAGCGGCTGCTCCGGCTTCCTGGTCGAACTCGAACGTTCTTCCGGGCATCACTTTGGCCAGCAAAAGTCCATTGCTGTTCAATACCTGAGCTTCTCCCGTTACCGCTCCAACCAGGATTCGCTTGCTGTCCTTGACAGCCACACGAACGGTGGAATCAGCTCCGGACCCCACGACATGAAGTGCATTGGCAAACAACGGGAAGCTGCTGCCGCCATGAACTTGCCCCATGCCTTTCTCTAAAACAACATGGTCGCGAAAGACTTTACCGCGCGATGCTGCGCCGAAATCTAAGCGTGCGCCCCCGTTGAGCGAGAGTTGTGAACTTCCTTTGGCGGTTTCTACCACCGAACCTTCCAGAACGGAAGTGTTGCCCCGAATACTGTCGTTGTCCACCGTGGCGGTTCCATTCACCATCGCGATGCCGATTGAGGCACCACCTGCGAAACAAAATGTAAGAGACCCTACGCATAGCAGAGCCACGAGTGCGCGGAATGTTGAATTGTACACTAATTCTCCTTCTCTTGCCTATCCTTATCACAGTTTGATGTATTGTTCCGCTAGAATCAAGGGGTAAAGCAACTTAATTTGCGAATGTTAACCGTTTTCGGTCGTGCTGCTTTATTCATTATCGTACTTTTATCGAGCTCCGTGGCAAGTTTTTGGACCTTGCGCATTGCGCGAGCCGAGGACCTCTCCGCAGCAGATTCGCTGGCGGACCGCCGGATTGCCACAGCCCTGGTACCCGTAGACTCCCGGAACTGGCAGAAATTGGCTCGCCTGCAGCAACAACGGGGGGTGCCGTCGCTGGTAGCTTATATCAGGGCAACCCAACTGAGCCCCCTGAATGTCGAAGCGTGGATCGGTTTAGGGCTGGAGCAGGAAATGAACTCGGATCTTGCTTCTGCTGAAGCCACTCTGCTCCACGCCGCCGAGATCAGCCGGGAGTATGTTCCGCGCTGGACCCTGTTGAACTTTTATTTCCGTCGCAACGATCCGGTGCATTTCTGGCCTTGGGCGCGCCAGGCTCTCGAACTCGGCCATAGCGACATGCAGCCTATCTTTCGAATGGCTTGGGCATTAAGCGAGGATCCCGCTAAAATAGAGCGGGAAATGGTTCCTGACAGAGCCATGGCTCTCGGGCAATATCTGGTTTGGCTCGCGTCCACCGGCAAGATGGACGAAGCTGAAAAGGTTTCAGCGCGGTTAATCCCCCGGGCTGGACAGGATGAAGCTCCGGCCCTGGAATTCTACTGCAATACGCAGCTTGCCCTGGGCCATATCGCCGCTGCCAAAACTGCTTGGGCGGGTATGCTTTCTAAACACCTGATGCCCGAGGTCGAGGAATCGCCCGCTAGTGCTGCCACAACTGGTGGTGCATGGACCACTATTTTGACCAACGGGTCGTTCGCCCACGACCCCTCCAACACGGGGCTGGACTGGCGTAAGATCGCGTCGAATGGCATCTTCTTCCGCCCGATCTTTCCAGGATTGCGAATCAACTTTTCGGGAAAACAGCCCGAAGCCTGTGAGCTTCTCGCCCAATATGTGCTGCTCGAAAAGGATCGCAAGTACGACCTTTCCTACGAGTATGAAAGCTCGGGCATTCCACCCGACTCAGGCCTTTCCTGGCGGGTTTTCGACGTCAAGACCGGAGTGGAGCTTACTAAAAACCCCCGCCATCTTTCTCGAGAGAAAATGGGCAGTGAAACTATTCGTTTTCTCACACCCGCTGAGGTGGGGGGTGGACGGCTGGTGCTGCTGTACCAGCGGGCGCTCGGAACGACGAGGATCAGCGGATGGCTACAACTCCAACAAGTCGCTCTGACAACCGCGAACTAATCCGGCGCGCGGACCCCCCACGGGGAGCGCCGGGCGCAGCCCTCCAATTCGCTGCAATCCTGCTCGTGATCTGCTTGGCCGTCATCACAAATTGGGTGCCCAGCCGCTGGCCCGATGCGGGAGTACAGACCGGCATCTTCCTGATAGCGATTTTTGCCGCTGGTCGCATCGCCCTTCTCGGAGCAAAGTGCCCCGTCAACTGGCTCCAGGTCCCTTTCGCCGGCGCAGTTCTCCTGGGTTTGGTGCAACTGGCCACCCACCAGACCGTCTATCGATTCAAAACCTGGGTCGCGGTTCTGGAATGGCTTTGCTTGCTCTTCGCATTTTCAGCGGCTTTTCAGGTATTAGGAATTTCAGCCCTGCGGCGCGGCTTGCGCGTTTTTTCGATTTTTTTCGGAGGTGTAATCGCTCTCTGGGCGATAGTGCAGCTTTACTCCTCGGAGGCGCAGATCCTCTGGGTATTCCCGGCCGAACCCGGCGCCATGGGTCCTTAT
>JBBSHP010000862.1:0-2920 GCA_038232555.1 Bryobacterales bacterium | reverse complement strand
GTACACGACCTCATTGCCGGTGATGTAAAAGTAGGCACCTTTTGAGTGGCCGATCCACTCGGTCTGGCCCTTGACCTGGCCGACGTTCGGCTCGAACCAGACGGACTGCGCTTGCAGCCCGAGACCGAGAAACAGAATAAACAGTGGCTTCTTCATGGGAGTGTGTAGGAAAATGGTTTGCTCGAAGCCGTGCCTGCGGTGAGCACGACGGTGATCGGGCCGCTTGCGATATCGCTCGGAAGCACCAGGTTGACCTGATTGGCTCCTTGCACCAACCCTGGGGCAGCACCCGCATAGAGAAGCTGGGCTGGTTCTCCATTGATGATTGCGGAGACTGGAAGCTGACACGTTGGCAGCGGGTCTTGTGTGAGTTGCCCGCAGCCGGTTGCGTACAAGGTCAGAGTGCGATCGCCACCCGAGACAGCGGCGAAAATTCCCGGAGCAGAGGGTACAACTTCCAGGCTAATCGGAAGGGACGAACCGATTTGCAGCGATGTCTTCGGCCCAAGCACCGTATATGGAACCGTGGCACTGATCTGAGTCACGGAAGAATACACAACCGTCGCCCGAATATTGTCGAATGTCACGTTACCAGCGAGATTGGTTCCGAAGATGGTGATGATTTCACCTGGCGCCACCGGCCCTCCGGCGAAGCTGCCTGCATTCACGACGGAACCGGCATTGAAAGTCGGCACAGGTACGCCGACAGAGAAAGATATCGGGTTGGAAACCGGGGATTGTGGGTTTTGGACCGTGATCGGGTAACTGTAGGCCACGGCGAATTGGCTCGACGTTAAACTGAACTTCAAGGTCGAGCTATCGATGTATTGGATCGGAGTAGCAAGCCAAGTAATCCCACCTACCTGAACAGACGTGTTCTTCGTAAATCCGGAACCGTGCAGCGTTACAGTGGTATCGTCCGAGCCAAGAGCAACGAACGAAGGTTCGATTGAGGACAAAATAGCCGCAGGCGCCAGTACTGTCAAAGTCACAGCGACTGTCGCGGGAGCACCAATTGCCGGGGTCAGGGTAACTGCTCCGTTGTAGATTCCAGCCGCCAGACTGGCCGGATTAACCGAGACGTTGATGGATGTCCCGTTCGAATCCTCTTGAAGCCAGGTTGCGCCTGGACTCGCAACAAAAGTTCCCCCGGCCACTTTGACCTGTTGCACTGCCGGAGTGGGACCGCCCTGGACATAGCGAAATACGAGAAAGGTCGGACTCGGCGCCAATGGTGAAGATTCGGGCGGCGATGAATCGGATATTCTGGCGAAAATACCGTCGTACCCGCCACCGTAGTTCGATTGAAATGCGTTCTGTACCTGGAGATCGCTTGAGTTCGTGGTGCCGGTAACATACACGGAACCAGAGGCCGCAAGCGCAAGCCGGCCAGGAATTTCATTTCTCGAACCGCCGAGAGGCGTCGAATAGACAAGCGAACCCGAAGGCGAGATCTTGGCCACAAAGAGATCGCGATTTAGTGTGCCTCCCCCTCGGAATTGCTGCAATGGATTCTTCACCGGAAAATCAGACGAACTCGTGTAGCCGGTCAAGTAAATGTTGCCGTTGGAATCGACTTTGACGTCGCTGGCTGCGTCATCCCCGCTGCCTCCCAGGTAAGTCGAGTACAAAACTGTTGAGGCGGACGGGTCGAGCTTAATCAGGAACACGTCGGCATGTCCGGCGGAGCCGGATTGTAACGCGCCAGGGGTTGGCTTCATCGAGGTATCATCGACCTCGCCCGCTACGTAGATATTTCCCACCGCATCAAACGCAACAGCTTTGGCAATACCGGATGCCGAGTTTCCAAGATAGGTGGAGAAAGCCACGGACTGCCCATCCGGGGATAGTCTGAACAGAGCCGGTGACGCAAACCCGGTCCGCGGGGTGCCGGCGAGCCCCACGGCATTGCGAAGGGGAAAGTCCGACGACGCAGTCAGAACCGCGAGATAGACATTGTCCTGCCGGTCTACGGCCAGCCCGTGAACGTTATCGAGAGCACTGCCGCCCCAATACGTTGCGAACAGAAGTGAGCCGGACGGCGATACTTTCGCCACAAAGCAGTCCATCGGACCGTTCAACTTGTCCTGGATCGGATTCTTTACCAGGAAATCCTGTGACTCCGTGTAGCCCCCGAGCCAGACATTCCCTAAAGAATCGATTGCCGCTCCGCCGTAAGGGTATTCCCAGGTACTGCCGCCCAGATACGTTGAGTAGACCAGCGACCGTCCATCGGCGCTCAGACGTGAAATGAAGGCATTATCATACGCTGCCTTGAACTGTGTTTGAAAGGCGTTCTTGAGGGGAAAATTGGGAGAATTCGTTCTCCCCACGACGGTCGCGCTACCGCTAGGGTCAACAACGACTCCGGTAGCGTCATCATACGCGTTTCCACCGAGCACAGCGTAGTACATTACCCGCTGTCCGTCACCGGTCATTTTCAAGACGAAAGGAGCAAGCGAGACGAGATTCGACTGCTGGAAGGGATTCAGCGTTGGTGCTTGCGGTGTTTGCGATCCGCCACCCAGGTAAACGAAACCCGAGGAATCCACCTTCACATCGAAGATAAAGTCATCGCCCGGTCCGCCGATGTAAGTTGAGAAATCCAAAACCGGATCGACGGTGAGGATTGATGAGGGATCGTATTCAGCAAGCGCGAGTTGCACCTTACCATCATTGCGGAGCAGGTAATTGCAAGGGATTTCCCGCCCACCTTGATACACCTTCGGGCGCCTCTGCTTCAGTCCGGCAATCAACAGGTCGCCTGCTTCATCCACATGGACCGGCTTGTTGAAAGCGAATTGGATTTCGCCGGGATTAGCTCCGGGATGAACGATGAAATCGTATTCAAGATCGCGTTTGTTCCCGTAGTAGAGCAGATCGATTCCGGCATAAACGTTCTTGAAGCGCACCCGCTTGT
>JBBSHP010000861.1:0-2921 GCA_038232555.1 Bryobacterales bacterium | reverse complement strand
GCTGCCGGTGTAGTTCACCTCGGCTACCGAGTTTGACGGCAGTTGCCTCTGAATCGAAAAATTCCAGGATTGATACTGGGGATTGCTATCGGGCCTGGTCTCCGTACCGATGCCCAGACCCAGGAATGTCAAAGCGCCCTGGGTATTCCCCGGGGGAACGTTGAGCCCATTCGGATACGGGTTCTCCAAAGTGGCGTACTGGGTGAGATTTCCGTCGCGAGAGAATTCAGGGCTGGAACCAGTAGAGAAGCCGGCTCCTGTATGGCCCTTAATCGTGGCGCGGGAGACCGTATAGTACAGTCCGTATCCGCCGCGGACCGCGGTGCGATCATTCAGCGCGTAGGCGAACCCGATCCGGGGCTGCCAGTTGTTATAGTCGCCATCAATTGGACTACGGGTCTCATTGTCGGCGAACTTAAATTGTCCTTTGAGATTGGGATATCCCGGAACTTTGCCGGCGATCGGCGAGGGAGCATCGAAATCAAACCAGCTCAGCCGGTTATATCGCTCGGTTCTTGGCACGTCGAAGTCGTACCGTAACCCGAGGTTGAGGGTGAGCCTGCGCGTGATTTTCCAATCGTCTTGCGCATAGAAGCCATAGTACTGGGAGGCGGAAGCTGAGGGCGGATCCAAATGATAGTTGCCGCCGCTTCCCCATCCGATCAACATGGATGCGATGGCATTTCCTTGTGAGGAACTGCTCTTGTTCGGATCTTCGTTCGTGACGGCCCGGTTGAAACTGAGATCCCCCTGCGGAAATCCCGGCTGCAGATAATTCAGACGCATCAGGCGAGCCTCGGCTCCCGCCTTCAGGCTATGACCGCCGAAAATTTTAACTACACTCCCGGTAATGCTCTGTACGTCGTCGCCACGCTGGATCAAACCGTATCCAACCATGCCGACCTGCTGATAGCCTTCGGACTCAAACGCGGGAAACTGGAGAACCCCAGAGGTCAAGAAGACTGGGGGCAGCCCCAGCGTGGTTGGATCAAATCCTTTGCTCTTGGGATCGGTTTGCGCGTGCTGCCGGAGCACTCCGTAGCGCAGGTTGATGATCGTAGTAGGGCTCTGAACGCGGGTGAAATCGAACACAAAGTTCTGTGTGCGGGACTTGGAGTCGCCATTTGAGTAGGGGTCGGCCAAATTGCCGAAATAGTTGGGCGGGGTATCGTGTCCGAAAGCAAGGCTGTACCGGGCCATGATGCGCTGCTTGTCATTTATGTTGTGGTCGATCTTGGCATCCATCTGGTCGCCCTGGGATTGGGAGACACCCTGCCCGAAGAAATTATTGGTATGCGTGAAGGGATTTCCTTCCGAGGTGGGCTTCGGATAATAGGAAAGCGCATTTTGGGCGATTTTGTGCTGCATCGCGAGCGGCACCATATTGTTTGGAAACGGTCTGCGCAGAGTTCGTCCATCCGGTGTCTTATATGTATCGAACGGATTATATATGGTGATCAGAGCTCCACTAGCATCGCGCGTATCCGAGAAATCTCCCATGCGCTCTTTTAAAGTGGGAATAGTGCTAAGTTGCGTGCCCGCGCGGGTCTGGCGATTGGCTTCGTAATCGTAAAAGAAGAACGTTTTATTGCGACCGTTGTACAGTTTGGGAATCAGCACCGGGCCGCCAATGGTACCGCCAAAAACGTCGCGGCGGAAATCGGGGATCGACCGCCCTGCGCGATTGGAGAACCAGCTATTGGCATTCAGCGCGGAGTTGCGGGCGAATTCATAGCCTACGCCATGGAAAGCGTTCGTACCGCTCTTGGTGATCATGTTGACGATGGCTCCGCCGGTATTGCCGAATTCCGCGCTGAAGAAGTTGGTCTGCACCTTGAATTCCTGCACGACGTCGACTGACGGCTGGTATTCCAGATTAGTGATGCCGCTGTTCTGTTCGACATTGGTGAGGCTCATGCCATCCAGCAGAACGTCGGAAGTCGAGTTGCGTACGCCATTGGCAACAAAATTCGTGCTGGTCTGGCCTCCGGCGCTGGTGTTCACAGGGTTTATGCCCGCGGCGAGAGCGACCAGTGCGAGCGGTGCGCGCCCTGCCAGCGGCAAGTTCTGGATGAAATTGTTGTTCACCACCGTGCCGAGATCGGCGCTGGTGGTGTTGATCAGGGGAGCGCTCGAAGTGATTTCGACCGTGGTGGCGACCTCGCCAACCGAGAGTTCCACATTCACGGTGGCTTCCTGTTGGACTTGAAGTTCGAACTTGTTTCGTGAATATCTCTTGAAACCGGGGGCTTCCGCAGTGAGGGAGTACGTGCCCGGAGGGAGCGCAGTTATTTGATATCGGCCGGAAGCGTCTGATACGGCGGTGTGCTCCAGGCTGCGATTCACGTCGGTGATCGTAACCTTGGCGCCAGGAACGATGGAGTGCGAGGAATCTGTCACTTCGCCACGCACGGTAGCCGTAAACGATTGCGCCCAAATAGTAGATCCGGAACAAAGCACACAAAGAACCAAAAGCTTTTTCATATTCACCTCGCGACACAGCGGTGTCTGGGATTCAGTCTACTCCTTTTAAAAACGAAATTCACTTGGAGTCAGAACCCGTGCGGGAAATCTACTGATCTTGCACGCGACGCCGGACCTCGTCGAAAGTTCAGCAAAGACTATCAGAAAGACCGAAAGCGAATTACGCGTGCTGGCGCTCGCGCATGCGCTTCACCGTACCAGATGGACGTTGAATCGGTTTGCGACACAGCCTGCTGACTAGGCACGAGACGCGAGTTCCAGGACACCCAAGCTCAGCTATAGCCTGCCTGTCTGTTGGCTAGCAGCCCGTGGCAGAAGTGAGTGTTTTCAGACGGTGAGACGAAGGGGAGTCACCTGAAATTCGTCGAACCTGTCAGCGGCGGCATCGGTTCCAACGGAGCTTTGCGGCACAAAGTGCTCCGATGCTTGCCCTGTCT
>JBBSHP010000860.1:0-2922 GCA_038232555.1 Bryobacterales bacterium | reverse complement strand
TAACTGCTACTTGGCCAAGCCCAATGAGCTCGACGAATATCTGGATGTGGTTCGCGCGATCGAAGCCTATTGGCTGTCCTGTGTCGCGTTGCCGGGTGGTTGAATCGCTATTCATGGCAGACTTCTTGTACACTAATTTGCTAACGGATGATTTTCCATTTGAGCGGAGTGCTTCCTAATGCCGGTCGAAACTCCCCTCCGAACCTCGGAAATCCTTTTACTCGAAAAGAGCGCCAGGGAAACCGCCCTGATCCTTCGGGCCATCGACAATGCTCATGTGAGCGTCGTCAAGCACGGTCCGGATCTCCTGAAATTCCTCCGCACCGAAGGGAGTTCCGGGATGGTTCCCCGCCCGGATCTGGTGCTGTTGGATCTCAAGTTGTCCAGGGCGGGGGATGGCGAGCTGCTCAAGGAGTTAAAACAAGATCCTCTCTTGAAGCGCATACCCGTTGTGGTGCTGGCCTCTTCCGTGTCATACGAAGAGATTTATGAAGCGTACGATCTGCATGCCAACGCCTACATTTGCAAGCCGGCCAGGCGCAAGGATTACCTTCGAGTGTTGCGCGAAACGCTCCATTTCTGGTTGGACCTGGCGCGACTCTCGAGAGATTAAGCGCAATCTTTCAGTCGCGTCCATCTTGTATGCCATGTGGTGTGCCATGTTGTGGGGGACGCTGTGTGCCCTGTTATGTGGGACGTTCAGTTCCGTCCTGAGTGCGTCCACTCCAGTGATTCTGGACACTGATATTGGCGACGATATCGATGACGCTCTGGCGCTAAGCTTGGCGTTGCAGTCTCCTGAATTGAACGTGCTCGCCATCACGACGGTTCTCCAGGATGGGAGCCGCCGGGCGGACCTCGTGTGGAAAATCTTAAAGCTGTATGGCCGGACGGAAATCCCGGTGGGTGTGGGAGCCGAGCAGCCCTTGCTGGCTCCTCCGCGTACCGGGACCGTCCGGCAGGTGGAAGCGCTCTCCGCCGCCGATCGCATGCCGCCCGAAACTCGCCGGAATGCTCTGGAACTGCTGATCCAAACCTGCCTGCGCTCACCCGTGAAGATTACGCTGGTCGCGTACGGTCCCCTGACAAACATCGCGATCGCTCTCCGCGCCGAGCCCCGGCTACGCGATAAATTGGACCGCATAGTTTTGATGAACGGAGTGTTTTTCCGTCCCGGTCTCGAATACAACACCAAAATCGATCCGGAAGCCTCTGCGATCGTATACAGCGCCGGCGTCCCGATTGTTACGGTGGGCCTGGACGTAACCACCCAGTGCCTTTTGAGTGCGGACCACCTCCGCCAGTTCGCCGCGTCCAAATTGGAAAGCGTGCAGTTCTTGTGGAAACTGATCCAAATCTGGCAGCACGGGAATCCGCAGCAGCGGCCGGTTCTGCACGATCCTCTGGCAATCGCAGTTACGGTGAAGCCCGACTTGATTACGACCGTCACAGGTACCGTAGAAGTGGAGACCCACGGTCTTCCGGACCGAACTTACGGGATGACGATTTATCGCAAAGACCGGGCGGGAACCACGCACGTTGCGCAAGAGGTGAGCGCCGCTGCGGCTGTCGATTTCTTCATCTCACGTGTCATCGCGCCCCCGCGGCATGCAAGTCAACCGGCGGTTCAACCCGCAGTTCAACCGGTTGTTCCACTATGACGCGCCGGACTGCACTTACGGTCTTAGCGGCAAGCCCCGTGACGCTGGCTCAGGAAATCATCCAACTCCCTGCCCCCAAGGCCGACGCGCACATCCCCTATGGAAAGGAATTGCCTCAGTTTGGCGAACTGCGCGTGCCCACAGGCCGCGGACCCCATCCCGTCGTGCTGTTTATCCATGGGGGCTTCTGGAAAGCGCAGTACTCGCTCGCCCACGCCGGCCATCTGTGCGCGGCGCTCAAAGCTGCCGGGATAGCGACTTGGAACTTGGAGTACCGCCGCATCGGAGATCCCGGCGGAGGCTGGCCCGGCAGTTTTGAGGACATCGTGCACGGCGCTGAGCATCTCCACAAGATTGCGAAGCACTACTCGCTGGACCTGAACCGCCTGCTCGCCGCCGGCCACTCCGCAGGCGGTCAGCTGGCACTGTGGCTGGCGGCACAAATGGCCGTCGATCTTCGGGGAGTGATCTCTCTCGCGGGTGTCGCCGATCTGCGCAGGGCCTTTGCGCTCCGGCTCAGTGACGGCATTGTAGCCAAACTACTGGGCGGGACTCCTGACCAGGTGCCCAACCGCTATGCCGCCGCCTCTCCCATTGAACTGCTCCCGATCTCTGTGCAGCAGCGCTTGTTCCACGGCACTGCCGATGATGTCGTCCCCATCGGTATTAGTGAAAGATTTGCAAAGGCTTCCCACAACTCACGCCTGATCCCGCTCAAAGGAGCTGGACACTTCGAACTGATCGATCCTCGTACCGCGGAGTGGAAGACCATCGAGAACAATATCCTTGGCTGGATCTAACCTCCGCCTTCCCGTTGAGTAAACTTCTTCTATGCAAAATCTAATCCCACATCTATGGTTCGATACGCAAGCTAAAGAAGCCGCAGCGTTATATACATCTCTTTTCGCAGATTCACAAATCACGAATGTAAAAACGATCACCGCCACGCCGTCTGGCGACTGCGATATCGTGCGATTTACTCTCGCCCAGCAGGAATTCATAGCGATCGGCGCAGGTCCGCATTTTAAACTCAACCCGGCTATATCGTTCTTTGTGGTGTTTGATAGTGAAAAAGACATCGAAGCTGCATGGCATAAGTTGATTGTGGGCGGAAAGCCGCTGATGCCCTACGATACTTATCCCTGGGCCCGCAAATACGGATGGTTACAGGATAAGTACGGACTCTCGTGGCAGTTGTCCTGGAGCGACCATCACAAGCTGGAGCAGAAACTCTCGCCCCTGCTCATGTTTACGAAAGGGG
>JBBSHP010000859.1:0-2923 GCA_038232555.1 Bryobacterales bacterium | reverse complement strand
TGCACCGTAGCCAAGGCATGGGCGCGCCCGAGCGCAAAGGCTCTCAGAAAAATTTCCTGGTGACCATCGCCGGCGACCCTGCCGTCCAAGACCTTTTTGATGGCGTCGACAAATCCTGGGACAGCATTCCTGGTTCGGCGCCGGTGAGTAAGCTGTTACTCGAAGCCGCCCGCACGTTTGAGCCGGACCATCCCGAAAAAACCACGCCGATCCTGCTCCGGGCGCAGCCGCTCATGGCTGCTCTGCATCACCCCTCTGCGGAGCGCAAATATCATGAGCTGCTGGAGACCATCGCGCTGACCTCCGGTCTATGGCTGGACGCCACCTCGGATCGCTATGCGGTTATGCCTGGCGGAATCGTTAAGTTCACAGCGACCGCCTTGAACCGTGCGGACATCCCGTTCGAACTCGGAACAGTCGATGTGACCGGCCCGGCGCAAATTTCCATGTCGAAAGTTGCAGCAGGTCCATTGCCTCGCAATGTCGCACGAACCGTCACTGCCGGCGCCACGCTGGCGGCGGATCACGTTTACTCACAGCCCTATTGGCTTCGCGAGCCGAAACAGGGCGCTACCTATACAGTTGACGATCAGCTCCTGATCGGCTTACCCGAGGAGCCGCCGCTCTTCCAGGCTCACTTCCACATGCGCTCCGGGCAGCGGCAGCTGGAGTTGTCCAGGCCCGTGGTATTCCGCTATGTCGATCATGTGCAGGGCGAATTGACTCGGCCCGTCGTGGTGGAGCCTCCCGTGGCTTTGGGAATGCCCGAGCAGGCGCTGGTCTTTCCTTCTGCCTCCGCCAAACAGGTGGATGTTCAAATCAGAGCGAATGTTGCCGGCCCTTCGGGCACTGTGAAACTGGATGCTCCGGCGGGATGGAAGGTGGAACCTGCTTCCCGTGATTTTCAGCTCAGCGAAATCGGTCAGGAGTCCGTCGCTACCTTTCGAGTCACGCCGCCTCGCAGCGAAGCGCAAGCGCTCATCCGTGCCACAGCCGAAGTCGGTGGCCGTAAAATTTCGGTGGGAACCATCGTGATTGCGTACGCCCACATTGCGCCGCAGACGCTGTTCCCTCCCGCGGCCACCAGTGTTACGCGCGCCGATATTCAAATTGCGGCAAAGACCATTGGCTACGTGATGGGCGCGGGTGATGAAGTACCGGAAGCCTTGCGGCAGTTAGGGGCCTCGGTTACTCTACTCACGCCGGAGGACCTCGCCCGCGCCGATCTCAGCCGCTTCGACGCTATCGTTACCGGAGTGCGCGCCTACAATACCCGGCCGGACCTGCGCGCCAATCAACAGCGTCTGCTCGCGTACGCGAACAATGGGGGCACGGTAGTGGTGCAATACAACGTTATGGAAGGTGGCTTCTTCGGCGGAGATCCGACGCTGCTGAGCCACATCGGTCCCTATCCGATCACCACCGGACGGGAACGGGTTACCGTGGAAGAAGCTCCCATCGCGCTTCCGCATCCCGATAGCCCGCTGCTGAAAAATCCCAATTTAATTACCCAAAACGACTTCACTGGTTGGGTCCAGGAGCGCGGCCTTTATTTCGCCTCCGAATGGGATCAGCGCTACACTCCTTTGTTCGCAACACACGATCCCGGCGAGAAGCCGCTGCTCGGAGGAACTCTCTACACCAAATACGGCAAAGGCGCTTACGTGTTTACGGCCTTTTCGTGGTTTCGCGAACTACCGGCCGGAGTGCCCGGAGCATTTCGCATCTTCGCGAACCTTCTCAGCGCGGGCAAGTCACTCTGAAATGGACGCGCCCGAACCGCCCCCCAGAGTGGTCGCCGATGAGCCCCCTCCCTTTCTAGGAACCTGGAGCCGGGTCTACACCGCGATCCTCATCTATCTCGCTCTGTTGATTTTTGGATTCTATCTGTTCACGCGAGCCTACGCGCCATGAGGCCGCTCGATTGGGTGGTGATGTGGGGATGGCTGATCTTCATCGTGTCGTATGGCCTATATCGCGGGCGCGGCAGCACCACCGTAAACAAGTACATGCTGGCCGGCAAGACCATGCCGTGGTATGCCATGGGTCTCTCCATCATGGCCACCCAGGCGAGCGCGATCACCTTCATCTCAACCACCGGCCAGAGTTATGTCGATGGAATGCGCTTTGTGCAGTTCTACTTCGGACTGCCGGTCGCCATGGTAATTCTTTGCGCTACCGCCGTGCCCATCTTCCACCGGGCCAACGTCTATACGGCTTACGAGTATCTCGAAAAGCGCTTTGATTCGAAAACCCGTTCGCTCGTGAGCGGAATTTTCCTGTTGCAGCGCGGCCTCGCCGCTGGTCTCTCATTATACGCCCCATCCGTCGTTCTGTCCGTCATCCTGGGATGGCCGGACCGCCTCACCACCGTCCTGATGGGCTGTCTCATCGTTCTATATACCGCGCTCGGCGGGATCAAAGCCGTTACGTGGGCTGACGTCCAGCAGATGAGTTTGATTCTGGCTTCGCTGCTGCTTGCCTTCGGGATCGCTGTCCATCTGCTGCCTCAATCCGTATCATTCGGCGATGCTGTTTCGCTGGCTGGTGCAGCCGGTCGGCTGAATGCCGTGAATCTGAATTTCGATTGGAACGACCGGTACAACGTGTGGAGCGGGTTGATTGGCGGAACGTTCTTGGCGCTCGCGTATTTCGGATGCGATCAGTCCCAGGTGCAGCGCTACTTGACTGGCAGGTCGATCGCAGATAGCCGGCTCAGTCTGATCTTTAACGCCGCCGCCAAGATTCCGATGCAGTTTTTCATCCTGTTCATCGGCGCCATGGTCTTCGTTTTTTATATATTCGAGCGGCCCCCGGTGTTGTTCGAGCCGGTCGAGCTCAAGCGTATCGAGAGCCAGCCCGGGTTTGCCAATGTCAGGCAGAAGTATGAAGAAGCCTTTGACCGCCGCAAGAGCGCGGCTCA
>JBBSHP010000858.1:0-2923 GCA_038232555.1 Bryobacterales bacterium | reverse complement strand
ATCCAGACCAAGGACGAGGTTCTGGCCGAGTTGATGGCGGAGCATGTGGCCCTAAAGAAAACGCTTGGGGAACTCTGACCGGCGTCTGGGTTCCGCACGACACGCGGGACCAGATCGTGGATTTCGTCCGGCGCTGGTCGGAGAAGACCGAGATCGGCGCCGGTCGCTTCATCGAATGGCTCGATATCACTGCCAGCAGGTTCTACGACTGGCGCGAACGCTACGGCAAGGTGAACGAGAACAACGGTTTGGTTCCCGGCGATTTCTGGCTGGAGGAAGGGGAGAGGCAGGCCATCATCGGCTTCCATCTGAAGAACCCGCTGGAAGGCTACCGGCGGCTGACATTCATGATGCTGGACACCAACATCGTGGCGGTGAGTCCGACCACCTTCTGGCGCGTACTGGGGCAGGCGGGACTGTTGTCGAAGTGGAGCGGAGATTCGAATGAACTCCTTGAAATCCTTGGCGATGAACTGTGGCCCGTTGTCGGAGATGATGCGGGGCCGCGCTTCCGGTACTTCTCCTTGGCACGCTCCAGGACGATCTCCCGCAGATCCCAGTTGACGATGTACCGGCTCCAGCCGTGACTCACGTCAGGACTTCGCCCTATTATCCTCAATCGAACGGGAAAATCGAACGCTGGCACAAATCGCTGAAGAGCGAGTGCATACGGCCCGGGGCGCCGCTTTCGCTCGATGATGCGCGACGTCTGGTGGAGGGCTACGTGGACCATTACAACAACGTCCGACTGAACAGTGCGATCGGCTACATCACGCCGAAGGACATGCTCGGCGGGCGTCCGCAGGAGATCCACGCCGAAAGGGATCGGAAGTTGGAGAAGGCGCGGAAACAGCGGCAGCTTCGTCGGTAGCAGGCTGCGTGAAGAACGAAGCGACCCAATCGGGATTACTTCCGAATAGCCGACAATCTGGAGACGATTCATAAACACTGTGAGGTCCAATTCCATCGAGGAGCTTCTACCATTAACTACGCTCTGGAAGATCCCTCTTAGCTCACATCGTCATAAGCCCGGAAAAGTACCTTCTCGCTGCGGTGAAATAGCCAGGTGAGATAGTCGCTGTCTTCGGGGTCAGCGCAAACCGTCAAGCAAACAGAACCTGACTCATTGATCCAGACATCCGCCTGTTTCAAGCAAAAGCGGGCAACTGCGGCGCGTTCAGGCTGGCCGGCTCAGGCTAAGCGGAGTCACTCCAGAACTCCCGTACCACGCGATTGAATTCCGCAGGGCGTTCCCATAAAAAGAAAAGACGTGCGCCCTTAAGCTCGACGCGTTTGCGAGTACCCGGAATTGTTTCCGCCAGCCAACGCGACCAGCGAGTATCGAAGAAGACGTCGTCGTCGCCCCATATGATCGCGGTCGGCTTCTCGAACTTCCTCAACTGGGGTTCAATCGCCTCCACCTCCGCTTCGTCCAACGAGGCGAGGAAGCGGCGTAAGTCCTCTAGGCGGGTCTCCGTCTTGACCAGCGGCCGGAGGTAGGTCTCGATATCATCGTCGGTAAAGGTTTTAGGATCTTCGAACGCCGCGGCGAACTCGGAACGGAACACGTCCTTGTCGGTCAGCATGGTCTCGAACGTCTGGCGCAGACCGCCAGCCGCCGCCATCTCCAGAAACGGCTTAAAGGCTTCCGGCGGGAGGTTGCCCTGCGTGTCGCAATCAGTGAGCGTCAGGCTGTGGATCCTGTCGGGGTTCTCGGCGGCGAAGATTTGCGCGATGGCCCCGCCGGTGTCGTGACTCACGAGATCGACCTCGTCGATCTTCAACGCATCGAGAAATTCGCCGATCATCCGCGCGTTGGCGGCCAGCGACAGATCCTGCCCCGGCGCGATTTCCGTGCCGCCGTGCGCCAGCAAGTCCAGCGCGATGCAGTGACGCATGTCCGACAACTCGGTGAGCTGATGTCGCCAAAGATGGCTATTGAGGACGGCGCCATGGATAAACAGCGCGACTGGGCCAATGCCAGCCTCCACATAGGCTATCGTGCCCGATGGAGTTTCGATACGAGGGCTGGCGCCACTAAATTCTGTCATTGGCTGACCTCTCCGGTGGATTCAAGGGTGCGGTCGACGTTGCGCCTGAAGGCGCCGCAACCGCCTTCGAGGAGCGGAATTACGTCGTCATCTGATTCTTGTCCACAATCTGCGTTCGCTCCATCACCCGGATGATGGTGTCTTCCTGGCTCAACCGTGAGAACGATTCCTTCAAAAACTATACTCGTTCTCAATCTTTCCATGCGGTTACCAAAGGTCACGATGCGCTCGCTTGGTTCCTGTTGAGCATCGACCACAAAGCCAGGCAAGAGCCGGGTATGCAACGCGCGGATGTCGCGGAACGCGTCCCATGCTTGTCCGGGGCTCGCGCTGGTATGAATCTCTTTTCGAATAGAAGCCATTCTGGTTCTCCAATTTCTAAGGATGTTTGGGGCTATATCCGGGGCGCTGGCGGAACGATGCCCATCAATCGGCCATAAACGGCCAACTGACCGTAGTGCTCCGACGTGTGTTCAAGGAACGTCACGACAAGTTCCATCGCTTTGGGCGGTAGATCGCCCCGATGTTCCCGCAGTGCGGCCGCCACTTCACTGGCGCTGCTCCGCAATACTGCCAACGCCTTCTCTTTCGTTGGATAGTCAGCGGCTGACAGTTCGTTTGCCGAGTCATTGGCGTCTTGGCCGCACAGAGAGGCTGTGACGTACTGGTTCCAAAATGCCACGTGCCGCAATACGTCGCCGCAGTTGCGAATCCCCGCTACAGGAGCCCACTCGAATTTTTCCACAGGTAGTTCTTCCGCAAGTTCCGCAAACTTCCGCGAGACTTGCTCCCACCGCTCCATCAAGAGTTTGGTCAACGGCTGTTCCGTTGCTGGTTTTGCTGACATGATAGTCTCCATTCCTCGTCTGATT
>JBBSHP010000857.1:0-2933 GCA_038232555.1 Bryobacterales bacterium | reverse complement strand
GCCTGCTCGGGAGCCATGTACGCGGCGGTGCCCAGAATCACGCCCGCCAGCGTGGCGCGCATGGTGAGAGTGGGCGACGTCGTGGCGTCACTCGAGAGTGTCCCCGTGGACAATGCTTTGGCCAGGCCGAAGTCGAGGACTTTCACCTGGCCGCCCGGCGTGACCTTGATATTGGCGGGCTTGAGGTCCCTGTGGATGATGCCCTGCTCGTGAGCGTATTCCAGGGCTTCGGCGATCTGAAGAGCAAGGGGCAGTGCCGTTTCGAGAGGCAGGGGACCGGCCAGGTTGTGGCCCTCGACCAGTTCCATGACGATGGCGCGGTCTTCCACGCCGTAGACGGCGGCGATATTGGGATGATTCAGCGAGGCAAGAACTTGCGCTTCGCGGGTGAAGCGGGCGAGCCGGTCGGGGTCGGAGGCAAAGGCATCGGGCAGGATCTTGATGGCGACATCGCGATTGAGCTTCCTATCGGTGGCGCGGTAGACGGCGCCCATGCCGCCCTCGCCTAGTTTGGAGACGATCTTGTAGTGCGCGATCTGAGAGGGCGGCGTCATGACTCTGAGTAGTGTCAATCGTATCATTCGGGCCTTGCTGCTGGAGGCCGCGAGCGCCCAGACCCGCCTGCCTCTGTGTGAAGGGAAGACCAACGGCACGGGCCGCTGAAGTTCAGCGCATGGCACCCTGGTTCAACAGACTCGCTACTATTCGGAGGCCAATGGCCCGTATTGCAAAGCGACTCGCGGAAGCACTAGCTTCGCTAAGCTATAGTCAGCAGCGACGTCTTCGCCCGCAAGATTTTCGTAGGACTAAGGAGATCCGCAACTCAACATGCGACCAAAACTGCTTTTGACCGGGGGAGTTGTGCTGGCCTGCATGGCTGCGGCCGGGATGATAGTTAAGCTCGGAGCGGCGGACCGCGTTCCGGATCCCGATGCTCCGCGTTATACGAAAGAGGGAGAGATGCTGCGGCCGCAGAACTACCGCGAGTGGATTTATCTCAGCTCGGGCCTGGGAATGACTTACGGACCGATCCAATCTGCGGCTAAAGATCGCGAACCCCTGTTCGACAATGTGTTTGTTTCGCGGGCGGCTTACAAGTCCTTTCTGGGGACAGGCACATGGCCCGATCAGACCGTGATGATCCTGGAGGTGCGCTCTTCGGAATCCAAGGGATCGATCAACAAGGCCGGCCATTTTCAAAGCGAGGTGATGGCGATGGAGGCGCACGTCAAAGATGAAGCGCGCTTCCCTGGCAAGTGGGCATTCTTTCCGTTTCCCAAAAGCGTTGCCACGGCCAAAGTCATCCCGACGACGGCCAACTGCTATTCCTGCCATCAGGAACACGGCGCTGTCGATACCACTTTCGTGCAGTTCTATCCGACGCTGGCGGGCATTGCTAAAGCGAAGGGCACGTTCCGGGCAATGCGAGAATAGGCGAATGGCTCGCGTTTTCGAACTGACTACACGGTCCGTTCCAAAGGTCTCAACAGGCTTGCGGAAGATTGGGACCGACCTGCCCGCTCCTGCCTCTTTGCCCATCCTTGAAAAGCTGCATGCGCTGGAGCCGTATGCGATGCAAGGTCAGCCACCCCTGGTTTGGGACCATGCCGACGGATTTCAGGTTTTCGACGCGCACGGTAATTGCTGGATCGACTGGTCCTCCGGGGTCCTAATCACGAACGCCGGTCACGGCCGGCAGCAGATCATCGATGCCGTGGTAAAGCAAGTCTCTTCGCACTTGCTCACCAACTACGCGTTCCCCAGCGAGATTCGCGCCCGGCTGGTGGAGCGGCTCTCTACGTTGTTACCGGAACCCTTGAAGAAGATCTTCCTGCTCACCACCGGCTCGGAAACAGTGGAGTGCGTGATCAAGCTCAGCCGGATCCATGGCATGAAGGCCGGCGGGCGGGGGAAGAACGTCATCGTATCATTTACCGATGCTTTCCACGGCCGGACCATGGGAGCACAACAGGCCGGCGGCATCCCTGCTTTGAAGGAATGGATCGGCAACCTGGATACCGGTTTCGTGCAGGTTCCTTTTCCGGATGGCTATCGGACCGAAGACGTATCCTTCGATTTCTTTATTCGATCGCTTTCTGAACGCGGCGTGGAAGCGTCCAACGTTGCCGGGGTAATTCTGGAGACCTATCAAGGAGGCAGCGCGGCGTTTGCTCCACCAGAATTTATGCAGGCGCTGCGGCAGTGGTGTACGGGCCACAAGATCCTGCTGGTGTGCGATGAAGTGCAAGCCGGGTTCGGGCGAACGGGGACTCTTTTTGGATTCGAGCACTATGGCATCGTGCCGGACCTGGCGACGTTCGGAAAAGGCATTACCAGTTCGCTTCCGTTGGCCGCAGTGGCGGGGCGGGCGGACATTATGGATTTAGCACAGCCGGGTAGCATGACGTCCACCCACACGGGGAATCCGGTTTGCTGCGCGGCGGCCTTGGCTTCAATTGATCTGGTGCTGCACGAAGACCTCGCCGGCAATGCGCGGACGGTGGGCGCTCAGTTACATCACGGACTCCAGAGTCTGAAGAGTCGATTCCCCTCCATCGGCGAGGTGCACGGCAAGGGCCTGGTTGCGGGAGTGCTGTGCGTTCATCCCGGGACGAAAAAGCCGGATGGCGATCTAGCCTTTCAGGTGGTTCAGCTTTGTTTTGAGAAAGGCGTGCTGATGTTCGGGCCGGTGGGCGTAGAAGGTGGGACGGTGAAGATAGCTCCCCCGCTGACCATTACGGGCGAAGCTATCGTGGAAAGCCTGCAGGTTCTGGAAGAGGCCTTTGAAGAGGCCACCGGCAAAGCCGCAGCGGCCCGGACTTAGTCCGACGATGCAGGTCACAGTGGTGGGCGGCGGGATGATCACGCACGATCAAATCCTGCCCTCGCTTTTTCAATTGCAGAGACTTGGAGTGGTCGGCGACATCAGTGTC
>JBBSHP010000856.1:0-2940 GCA_038232555.1 Bryobacterales bacterium | reverse complement strand
TGAGCTACACTTATGACGCTGATTCGAACCGCAAAACGCTGACCTACCCCTCAGGGACAGTGATTACCTACGACTACAACAGCCGCAATCAGCCGAAGAGTCAAACAGACGCCACCTCCGCTATTGTGAGCTACACGTATGATCTCAGCGGCAATCGCCGCACTCGCACGCTGCGCAACGGCACGAGCAGCAGTTATACTCCTGATACCATGAACCGCCCGGCGACGGTCGCGCACCAGCGCGGCACGAGCACCTTGAGCCAGTTCAATTATGGCTACGACGCGGTGAGCCGCGTCCAGTCGCTGAGTGAGAGCGGCTCGAATCGTAAATTGTACGACTATTACCTGGATGACCAGCTAAAGAGGGTGCAGTATGCAATCTTCCGGTACATTCCGCCTGATCCTCCCACGATAACCTACAGCGACGACACCTCGCTGGTGTATGACGAGAACGGGAACCGGCAGAGTAAGACCGACGGTAGCGGCGCCAATTACACCTATACCTCCAACGATCTGAACGAGTATAACGCAGTGAACGGCGTTGCGCCGGCGTATGATGCGAAAGGCAACCTTGCCAGCTATAACGGCTCGAGCTACTCTTACGACGGGCAGAATCGTCTGACTAATGCCACCTCGAACGGGAACGCCATTCCGTTCTGGTACGATGCACTGGGCCGCCAGATATTGCGCAACGTCAATGGCCAGTGGATTTACAGCATCTGGGACGGCTGGGATTTGCTCGAGGAGCGGAGCGAGACCAATGCTCTGCTTCACGCCTATCTCCACGGCGCGGGCACAGACGAGATGGTGCAGCGCTTCGGCGGCGGCGCGCAGACCATCTGGTACTACCAGGACGCGCAAGGGAGCACAAGCCAGCTGGCCGACGATGCCGGGAATGTGATTGAGCGTTACAAGTACGACCCGGCCTTGTCTGGCGCGCCATCGATTTATACTGCCTCCTGGCAACAGCTCACCGCCTCAGCTTACGATAACCGCTTCCTCTACACCGGGCGCGACTGGCACAAGGAGGTAGCACTCTACGACTACCGGAACCGGTTCTACCTGCCAAGTCTCGGAAGGTTTCTGCAGCCCGATCCGATCGGGTTTAGAGGCGATCGGACCAATCTTTATCGCTACGGCGGCGGTGACCCGGTTAACAATACCGATCCGTTTGGTCTATGGACGTTCCAGATCGGGTTGGCCTTTGGTTTCGGAGCTGGACCGTTCTCTACTAATTTCAGCGGTGGATTCGCTTTTGATGGACATGGGAACATAGCCGTATTCACCGAAGCTTTCGGCGGAGGGGGCGCAGCAGCGAAAACGAATGGCGGGCTGATGTTGGCTGGCTCAGATGCTGATACTGTATCGGGACTCTCCGGCCCATTCAAAGAGGTGAACGGCGGGGCCGGCTTAGGTCCGAGCGGCTCGGGGGCAGTTTTTTGGGGAGCTGACGAAAAAGGCAAACCCGTACACGGCTTATCAGTTACGCTTGGCCCTGGTGTTGGCGGCGGCGCGGCCGCTGGCGTATCGGGCACCCACATCACGCCTCTTAACTACACCGTGAGCACCCCAGAATCCGGAGGATCCTCTTCGGCCACCGACAAGGGCTCTCCGTATGTCGACAGCGATGGCACTCTCGTCTTACCAGGGACTACTGTCACAGGGACATATAAACCGGGATCGTCGACTACTTACGGCGACCCCAACAGCTTTGGTTACATCGGCACAGGTTCTGCAGGTGGGATGTACAGATATCCTGGCGCCAGTCAGATTCCAGGCTCGACGATGAGCCCTACTGGTTACCAATATCAGTATCCGTCGAGCGGCGCATTCGGTGAGGAGAGATACCAAGGCGACCTCACAGACCCGGCCCAAATGGAATTGTTACTGAGGCCTCGCGGCAAATGAATGATGATTATCAATGGGTTGGTTGGGAAGAAAAGTTTGCCTAAAATTCCAACGGTTCGCCGCTTGTCGACGAAGAATGCGACTGTGAGTGGCGAACACGAGAGATTTATGGCTTGTCCCATTTTGTGTGATCGCATCAGTTCTAGTGAGCCGGAGGTAGTGAGGAGCTTAGCCGAATAGATCAGTCCATGACGGATACTTCACGCTCAAATCGGATGAAGGAGACTCTACGCAGAGCGATAGTAATAGCTTTTTTGGGGATGTTCTTCGCCGGACTTGGGTTGACCATTTTTCTAGACGAGCATTTCTATCGCACTTCCCCGCGAGAGCCCGATTCGCGGTCGGGACATATATATCCGGAGATGATTCATCACGGAACACTTGTCTACCTCACGCACACTGAGAAATTACCTGAGGATTATTTTTACATTCTAGCGCTCTTTTTGTTCGCCGCCGCGGGTCTAAATCAGCGATGGAAATGTTTCCGGCAGAGGGGAGATGCGGCGAACATCTAAAGGGGGAGACGTTATGGGTGTGAGTTTACTATCGCCAACTCATGGACAGAAAGCGGGTCGCGGTCCGGGGTCATCGCTAAGACTGCGATCACGCCTTAAGAAACGAAGCTAGTGGAGCGTCCGCTGCGTTAGTTAGTAACGGCCACCGGGGAGCCAGCCGCCCCCAAAGACCCTGCACGCAATCGCGCCGGCAGAGCACTCCAGGAGCGAGTCCTCTGCCGTCACGCTGCGTGCTAAGAGGAACGCCCCGCGTCCACTACGCCGACTGTCACGCTCTGCTGCTTGCACGAGACCGCCCGCCAAGGCGCGGGCTATCATACAACGGCGGTGAGGCAAAGTGCCGCCCTTATCTGCCGCTCTCCAAAGGAGGCCTCCGGCAGGGGCGGTGCGCTGCGCCTCGTTCCTCGGCTGCGCCACGATTTACCTCACCGCGGGTTGCATGATCTAGTGCGGACAGCGAGCGCGCCAGCCGGCTCCGGGGGCACGAAAGACCCGAGGGGCGGCCGTCGCCGTCGCTG
>JBBSHP010000855.1:0-2943 GCA_038232555.1 Bryobacterales bacterium | reverse complement strand
GAGCGGATCCAGCCACTCCTGCCTGTTGATCAGATCTAAAGCTGCTTCGCCGGCCATGCTTTGCCCTCCAGTGCGTAGACGCACAGGGTGGCAAGCGTAAGACAAAAAGCTTGGTTATTCTTCTTCCTCTTCCACTCCGGTTTTGGCAGCCTTGGCCGCTGCGATGATCTTGTCGGCTTGCAGGCCGGGGACGAAATCGTAATGGTCGAACTCCATCTGAAAGGTGGCGCGGCCCTGGGTCATAGAGATCAGGTCGTTCTGATAGTTCAACATCTCCGACATCGGCACAATGGCGCGCACAATCTGCGTGGCGCCTTTGGTATCCATGCCAGAAATACGCCCGCGGCGCCCGTTGATGTCTCCCATCAGATCGCCCGCGTACTCGACGGGAGCTTGAACTTCCACCCGCATAAACGGCTCCAGCAAAGCCGGCTTAGCCTGCTGCATAGCCGCTTTAAACGCTTTGCGGGCGGCAAGCTTGAAAGCCATTTCGGAGGAGTCCACATCGTGGTAAGAACCGTCGTACACGGTCACCTTGAAATCGACCACCGGAAATCCGGCTAGAAATCCATGTGAGGCAGCTTCGACGATGCCCTTCTCGACGGCGGGAATAAAGTTTCGCGGGATCGATCCGCCAAATATCTCGTTGGCAAACTGGAACTTAGCCCCGCGCGGCAGGGGCTCCATGCGGATCCAGCAATCCCCGAACTGCCCATGCCCACCGGTCTGCTTCTTGTGGCGCCCTTGCACATCGGCCAGCCCCCGAACGGTTTCGCGATAAGGAATCTTGGGCGCTTTCAATTCGACGTCGACGCCATACCGTTTCTTGAGACGGCTGACGATCACTTCGACATGTTGCTGACCGCTGCCCGCCAGCAGAAATTCATTCGTGGCGGGATCGCGGTAGAAGCGCAAGGACTGGTCTTCTTCGAGAATCCGGTGGACCGCCTGGCCCATGCGATCCTCATCCTGGCGAGTCTTAGCCGAGATGGCGTACGCGATGGAGGGTTCCGGGAGATCGACCTTCGGGTACTGAATGGGTCCGCTCTTGTCGTACAAGGTGTCCCCAGTCAAGGTGTCCTTCAGCTTCGGCACGGCCCCGATATCACCGGCGCGGATCTCGGGCACCGGTTGGAGGGTCTTTCCCATCAGCAGCCCGATGTGCGCCACGCGCTCGGCGCCATTGACCCGGCTATTGATCAGATTGGCGTCATTTTTCAAACATCCGGACATTATCTTGAAATACGAAACGCGGCCCGCAAAGGGATCGGCAATAGTTTTGAACACGAATGCGGAGACCGGTTCCGTGTTTTTGAGGTGCCGCTGCACTTCGCTGCCATTCCATTTGCCAGCGAGGGGAGCTCGCTCGGTTGGCGCGGGAAAGTATTCCACCATGAAATTCAATAGCAGGTCGGAACCAACGTTGTGAGCCGCCGAAGAGCACAGCACCGGGAACATCCGCAATTCGCGTATGGCTTGGCGCAGCCCGTCCTGGATATGTTCGACGGGCAAAGTTCCTTCTGCAAAGAACTCTTCCAGCAGAGCGTCGTTCCCCTCAGCCACCATCTCAACCAGTGTTTCGTGGGCCTGCTTTGCGGCATCGGCAAACTCAGCGGGTATCTCGCCTTCCTTACCCTTGCCGTCGCCGTCGTAGGTGTAGGTGTACGACTTCATGCGGACCAGATCGATCACACCTTTGAAGTCCCGCTCGGCCCCGATGGGTAGATGGATGGGAACCGCGCTACGGCCAAAATTGGATTGAACGCTTTCCAGGGTACGCTCGAAACTGGACCTCTCACGATCCAGTTTGTTGATCGCCAAAGCGCGGGGCAGCTTGAACTCATCGGCGAAACTCCAGACCTTCTCGGTCTGAACCTCGACACCGGCCACGCCGTCGACGACAACGAGAGCGGCATCGGCAGCAGCCAGCGCGGCCTTGGTGTCATTGATGAAAATATTGAAGCCGGGGGTGTCGATCAGGTTGATCTTTTTCCGGCTCCATTCCACCGCGGCGATCGCGGTGGAGATGGTGAGTTTGCGCTGAATTTCGTCGTCGTCAAAATCGGTGATGGTGTTGCCCTCACCGACCCGGGTCAGTCGATTGGTAGCGCCGGCGGTGTAAAGCAGGCCGGCTGTTAAAGTCGTCTTTCCGGAGTGTCCATGCCCAATCAATCCGACGTTCCGGATATCCGTGCCATCGTAAACTTTCACTCTGGTTTACTCCACGTGGAATATTTTAAGAAGGATCTTAACACACTGCGGCAGGGTCGCGAATCCCGGCGGGGGTCCGCCTCTCACATGCTAGGTTAAGAGTAGAGGACCACTAAAGCATGGATTTCGGCGGCTCTGCCGCGATTCGCGGGGCTGGCCTGACCAAGAAGTTTAAGTCCGGGCATAGCGATCTCTTCGTTTTCACCGATATGAGCTTCGAGGTTCAGCGCGGGGAACGATTGGCGCTCATCGGAGAATCCGGGGCCGGGAAGAGTACTCTGTTGTATCTCTTGGGCGGTCTGGACAGGCCCTCGGAGGGTAAGATATACTTCGATCATACGGACATTACGGGTCTCTCGGAGAGTGGGCTAGCGGATTTCCGCAACCGGCAAATTGGCTTTGTCTGGCAGAACCATTCGCTGCTTCCCGAGTTCAGTGCGCTTGAGAATGTGATGATGCCGCTTTTGATCCGGGGCGTCGCCATTTCGGAGGCAACACCTGTTTCGCAAGGAAGATTGGACGAGGTCGGTTTACGCGACAGAGCTTCACACCGGGCCGGAGAATTGTCCGGAGGGGAGCAGCAACGCGTCGCGCTGGCCCGGGCTCTGGTTGGGAAACCGTCCTTCCTTTTGGCCGATGAGCCTACAGGGAATCTCGATTTCCGGACCGGCGAAATGATCTTCGAGCTTCTGGAATACCTGCATCGGAAAAACCAGCTCACCTCCATCCTGG
>JBBSHP010000854.1:0-2944 GCA_038232555.1 Bryobacterales bacterium | reverse complement strand
TGACGAGATGATCTCGCGGCCCTGCGGATCATAGGCTCCCATGCAGCCCAGCCACAGACAGTAATCCTGCGTGCCGTCATAGATCGGCAACTCCTGTTTCTGGATGAACTTATCGCGCTCACTGGAGGAAAAACCCAGCGCATTACCGTTGCGCTCCAGGTTAAGGAACAGCTTGGTGCCGTAATCGTTTTCCCACTTTCCCGTGTTCACCGCTCCGCGCCGCAGACCAAGAATCATCGGAAGGTGCTGAATACCCACGGGGCATTGGAATTCGCAGGCCCCGCAGGTGGTGCACTGAAAGGCCGCCTCCTGGGATAAATATTTGCCCAGGAGGGGCTCTTCGCTACCGGGGCCGAGATCGTTCAGGTAATTGCGAAAGCCGAGCGCAATCTCTTTGGGGTTTAGAACCTTTCCGGTGAAGTGCGCGGGACAATGCTCGGTGCAGCGGCCGCACTCCACGCAGGAAAATGCCTGCAGAGCGAGAATCTTTGTGAGATCCTTGCCGGTATCCAGGCCAAAATCCTCATCGCCAGCTAAGGGCGGGATACTGCTGAAGCCATCGCGCTTCAAAAAGATCGTCACCGGACTCAACACCAGATGCAGGTGTTTGGTGTGGGGAACCAGCGGCAGGAAAATCAGGATCGTCAGCGTGTGAGCCCACCACAGCCATCTGGACTGCTCCCAACCGGGAATGAATGTGGCCAGATAGGTGATCATCAACGTGAAGATCAGAAAGGCAATGAAGCCGGACTCATAAGACAGCTTGCCTAGCCAGCGTGGCCGGATCACAAAGCGACGGAAGGCGAGGCCGAAGATGGACACGGCCACAGCGACTCCGAAGACGGCTGCGAGGTAGAAATACAATCGACCGAACCAACTCACGCGCGATAGCAACGGCAGGCCCAAGCCCTGCAAGGCGTGGTTTAAAGTGACTAATCCGAAGGCGCAGAAACCCCAAAATACAAAAGCATGGGCCAATCCGGGCAGGGGCCGTTGGGTGATGACCTTGCCTTGCAGCAGCACCTCCCAAACGAATTTAGATACTCGTTTTGCGATGGGCCGCAGCCGAAAATCCGGGTCGTCTTTGGAGGCCATGATGCGGGCCCAGACTTTGCTGAAACGCATCCAGAACAGACCCGCTGAGAGGGCGGCAAGTACTAGGAACAAGACAATTTCGGGCCAGGACAAAGGGAGCATTCGGGAGATCAGATATGAATGTAGCACGCGTTAAAATAGAGAGGCGCCATCCAAATGAATGGATTGCGGAGGATCTCTATTGCGCTTTCTTATTTCAGGAGCCGCCGGATTTATCGGCTCCCATTTATGTGACCGTCTGATTGCGGAAGGTCATGCGGTTGTAGCGGTGGACAACCTGATTACCGGCGCGCGGACCAATCTTGAACACCTGCGGGGGAACCCTCTTTTTCAGTTCCGGGAGTGGGATGTTTGCCGGCCCTTTGAGGAAACTAGGCCCATCGATGGCAGCCTGCACCTGGCTTCTCTGGCAAGTCCGGTGGACTATCTGAAACATCCTCTCGAAACGCTGGAGGTGGGTTCGGCGGGAACACGCAACATGCTTGAGATTGCGCGGCAGCATGGGGCGCGTTTCCTTCTCACGTCGACGTCGGAGTGTTACGGCGACCCGCTGGAGCACCCGCAAAGGGAGACGTACTGGGGAAACGTAAATCCAGTGGGTCCGCGTTCCTGCTACGACGAAAGCAAGCGCTACGCGGAAGCGCTTACGATGGCGTATCATCACGTGCACGGAGTGCGAACCAACATTGCGCGTATCTTCAACACGTACGGGCCGCGCATGCAGTTGAACGACGGGCGCGTGGTTCCGGCCTTTCTGGATCAGGTGCTGCGGGGTGAGCCGATCACGATCTTCGGCGATGGCACCCAAACCCGAAGTTTTTGCTACGTGCAGGATCTGGTGGAAGGCCTGCACCGCCTGATGTTTTCCGAGGAGCGCTACCCGGTGAACCTCGGCAATCCGACCGAGATGACGATTCAGGATTTCGCCGAACACATCCGGAATTCGATGGGCAGCCGTTCGCCACTGGTGTACCAGCCACTCCCGCAAGACGATCCCAAGCGGCGGCGCCCCGATATCTCGAAGGCCAAACAAGTTCTCGATTGGGAGCCGAGGGTTCCGCTCAGCGAAGGGTTACGGGAAACGGCCGAGTACTTCCGCACGCACCATCTGAGCGCCTGCTCGGGTTAAGACTTGACCGCGGGCGGCTGGTAGGGAAACTTGCGGAGCGCCTTAACGCATTCCGACAGAGCCTCCATCAGGGAGGGTCCCCAACCGGTGGGGACATAGGACGCGGTGTTTTGATTGGTTGCTTTGTCGGCTTGCGCCAGAAAACGCATTCCAGGATAGAGCGGCGTGACGTATTCCTTGACGGTGATGACAAACTCGATGTCGCCGTCAGCCTGCCGCTTTTTCACGGAGAAGTACTGTAACTGGCACAACTCGTCTGACGGATCCTGCTGAGCGTAGGTCCACTCGGACACTCGATGTCCTCCTGATTCAACTGGCTGATTCGACCGGCTGATTGAAACCAGCTTGCTTATTTTACGCCATTGGACGGAACAGAGGAGTCCGGTCCTGGGGTCTCTGGTGACTCTTCGCTAAACACAACGTTGCGGTAGATCTCCGACATGGGGATCTCGCAACTGACGCTCTCGAAGCGACAGGCGGCTCGTAAACCAGTACATTCCGTAAGCAGCCAATCGCCGGCCGATTGACGCCGGAATCTCTCAATGCGGGGTTCGTACTGAGAAACCAACACGTATTCCTGGAAGGACTCGATGGTTCGATACTGCCGGAATTTGAGTCCGCGATCATAGGCTTCAGTGGAGGGCGATAGCACCTCGACAATCAATGTGGGATTCAGGAGCGTGTCTTTTTGTTCGTCGGCAAACCGGGGATCGCCGCATA
>JBBSHP010000853.1:0-2949 GCA_038232555.1 Bryobacterales bacterium | reverse complement strand
GGCGCAACCGAGAGCGTACGAGAGCCGGCGGGCCGTTATCGTTTGGCGGTGATCTGCGTGGGGGTGCTGCCCGCTGTTCTGTTTGCCTATACAATTTTCACCGGCGTGCGTATCATTCAGGATTCCGATCTTTCCCGGCCCTTCCAATGGACCCGGCTGTTGAACGCGGTGCGGCAGGCAGCGGATCAGGGCAAGTTGAAAGTCGACCCGAAAACGCTCAACATCGAGATCGCCGATCCAACCATGGCGCAACAGGGTGGCACGCTGATTGAGCAGGAAATCGCGCGGTTCAACGCGCTCACCGAAAGTGAGAAGCTGGAAGGATCCGGAGCGCATGCGGTGGAGTTCCGCTCCCGATTGCGCCGGGTGCGCAGCCTGGCTGACTACGATGAGGTGCTCAACTGGCTGCGGTCGGTGGACGCCGGGGATCTCACGCCGCAGCACCCGCTGCTATTCCGGCTGGTCCCCGACCCGCGCAGCATCGATGAAGAGGGCCGCGTTCCTATCGCGGACAGAAGCTATCAGATCCGGCCCAATCCCGCGTTCAACACCAGCGTCAGCTTCCATGAGTTACGCAAACAGGATATCCCGACGGTGTCTCTGCGCGGCCAGGTTTCCGGGATGTACGTGGTACGCGGACGGTACTTTGAGGTTCGCATTCCGGACCGCGCATCCAAAGTATTTGAAGACAGAACGGTGGTGTTGGAAGAGGGACCCAGCGGGGCCTTGCGGAAGATCGCGGATTCAAATCCGGAGGCAGCAGAGGTGAGGATTCAAATCCGTTACCGGCCCGAAAAGAGAGCCAGACAGACCTTCGCATTCGGAAGCCTGAAGGTAACAGGGGTGGGCCTGGTGTTTCGCCCCGATGTGGATGCGCGGCTGACCCGCGCGCGTGCAACCACTAAAAAACTTCAGCGCTTCGCACCGGAAAAGCTGGCCGCGGGAGATCGCATCGAGGTCACTTACAACATTGGGAAGAATAAGATTCAGCCTTCCTTCTCTCTTGAGAAAACCGCGCAGGGCGCGCTAATCGGGCCAGCCTGGGCGATGGGGAACTGGATCGCCACCTATGATCCCGATCCCGTGATTCCCTGGACGGTCAACCTGGCGAACGCAATGCCAGACGAGCAGACCCGGCTCGGGAAAGATCTTTCGAACAGGCTGGGGACGCTCACGTTCGACAAGTCCCTGCAAGCGGCTGCGCAGACCTTCACGGCTGTAAAAGGGCGCGAGCACTACCAGGGATTTCTCCAGACCCCAACCTCACGGCGCGACCCCTTGCCTCCGCGATTCGCGCTCTCGGTGATCAGCCTGCCGCGCGGTGAAGTGCTCGCGCTAGGTGGCTGGCCGCGCATGAGTTCCAGCCGGCGCTGGGAGACCGGACTGGGTGGCGAACAAATACCGCCCTTCACGTGGGTGGATCGCGACGCGCCCCATTCTCTGCGCGTGCGCTATCAAAGCGACCGCAATTTCGACCGGATTGCGATCGGATCGGCGAGTAAGCCTTTATGGGCGTCGGCGGTCTTGCGCCTGCATCGCGGCCTCGAGAATAAATTGCAGGTCCGTGGGAATGACGAGATCGAGAACGACGTGTTCGGCATTGCGATCCCGGGGAAAGGCTGGATTCTGCATCCCAGCGGCTGGCGCGACCTGGCTAAATACCTCGCGGTGTCGGACAACCGCTATCAGGTCCGCCTGGGGTTCCTGGGTCTGGCGCGCTCCGATCCGGACCGGCCTTCCGACATCGCTGCCGGCCCGCGTTCGCCCTCCACTAAAGAGTCTCTCGACGACGGCAAAACTCCCTGGGGCCATTACCCGGTTTTCGAAGACATCGATTTCATGCCGAACCGGCCGGAGCGTATGCGTGGGCTGGAACAGAGCAAACTGGCCGAACGGCTGAAAGCCATGTACGGGATTGGCATTGAAACCGGCGAGATCGTCCACCGCCGATCGTTCTGGACGGGCGATGAGCAGAACGACTGGGACCCGATCGGCAAAGCCCCTCTGAGCCAGGCGCTGGAATACACCGCCCCCGAAGCGCCCGATTTCGAATTCAACCGCATCGATAACCCGCGCCGGTTTGTTACGCTGCTGCTGGGCGGCGGCGCTAACCTCTGGTCGAACGTGGACTTCGCCGGCGCGTTTGGCACCGCGGTGCTGGGCACTCCAGTGATCCCGCACGTCACGCGCCTAGACCCAAAACTGCTCAAGCCTACCAAAGAACGCGCCGAAGGCTTCGATAACCCAGCAAGTTTTTACGCGGGTCTGCGCGATGTGATCGACAGCAGCGACGGCACGGCCTACAAATACCTGCGCGGTAATCGTGTCCTGACCAGCCTGCCCGGCGTACAACACTTTGCGAAAACGGGTACGCTCGGCTCCGAAGAAGGGGGCGGCAACGTGTCTCGTATAACGTTGGCTCTGGTTCGCGGGGACATCGCCAAGAAGAACGTGCAGAACGGACTGGTCATTTCGCTAGTAGTAGAACGCGCTGCCCTGGGCACTGCGAGTCAGTGGCTGGGCGAATTCTTGTCACAAAATGAAGACGAGATCAGGCGGCTGCTGGCCGTGAAGTGAACCTTGAGCCTGACATGATTTCGCTGAACGAGGATGAAGCGCAAGGTCAAACAAAAGCTGGATGTGCTTGCTCGAAGGGATCAGGTTCAATGGTGACCCATCCGGGGAACGGTGCACTTTACGATTGCGGCATTTCGCGGCGGAATGGCTTGCGGCGGTTGCCGTTTAAAGGCTCTGAAAACTATCTCCTCGTCCCGCGTTCTTGACCTTGTCACGGGTCCAGTGCGGCAATAAGAGCTTCTCCGGTGCCCCATATCTCTCCAGAAACTCATGTCCAACTTGCTGATTCTTCGTGGGGCAGGCATTCTTGCCCAATGCCACTTACTTTATTGCGCCCAGTTCCGGTAAGCGCTTATGACGGAAGCGGTTGCG
>JBBSHP010000852.1:0-2950 GCA_038232555.1 Bryobacterales bacterium | reverse complement strand
CTTCAACGTCTGGACCAGTGGATACGGCGGCGGCTGCGCTGCTATCGTCTCAAACAACGCAAGCGGGGTAAATCCATCGCCAGCTTTCTACGGCGCTTGGGAGTGTCCCCGCTGCAGGCTAGCAAGATTGGCTCTTCGGGAAAAGGCCTGTGGCGACTGGCCAATACCCGGCAGCTCAAATTCGCTATGTCTGTCCCATGGTTCGCTCAACAGGGACTCGTCTCCCTGGTTCTCAAGTATGACTCGTTACGCCATTAAAGAAACCGCCGTATACGCCAAGTACGTACGGTGGTGTGGGAGGACGGGGTCGCGAGGCCCCTCCTACCCGATTAGACAGCGGAACGGGACACGAACTCCATAGCTCGTTGCAGCCTGAACTGCTTTGCCGGATCCAACTCCTACCAAACCGGTGCGAATGCGGGAGATGCGCTGTCGCTCTGGCTAAGCTGGGTCGGTTTTGACTTCAAATCAAGCGGTGAGGCGGCAAACAGCCGGCGTGTACACTCCGGCAGGATCGTTCCGACTGAAGAAACCCCACCACAGGGGACCGAGGCCGAACGGCACGAAAACACGAGTTGTTCGCCGTCAGGCGACCACGAGGGATGCCCACACGACCAATCTGGATCTGTCGTGATTTGCCGCCCATGCGAACCATTCGCATCCATAACGAAAACCTGCTGGTTGCGTCGCCCGCCAAATTGATGGAAAGCTATCAGCTTTCCATCAGGCGACCACGCCGGAGAGCCGGCGATGAGGATTGGCTCTGTCAACTCAGCGTCATTGGAACCGTCGGAATTTGCCACATGGACGGCCCACTGCCCACGGGGGCGCTCCACTGAAAAAGCGAGTTGCTTTCCATCTGGCGACCAGGACGGCGTGAGAGCGTTTCGAAACAGCAATCGCGGTTCCCCGTGAGCATCCGCCGGTAGAAGAAAAAGACCCTCGCGCATAGGATCGTCGGCGGGTTGCGGACGGTTCACCCACGCCTCCGGCATGCAGCTTACGGCGAGTGTTTTCCCGTCCGGCGACCACGCCGCGCTGAAGATCACCGGTTCAATACGCCGCAGCATATGGCGATTGCCGCCGTCCCGATCCATGACATGAAGTTCGACCGGGTGATATGACTCGAATCCTTTCTGTTCCCTGTAAGCGGGTTTCGTTTGCAAAGAGGAATCGTGAACAAACAGTACGCGCCGGCCATCGGGCGACCAGGCGGGATTATGGCTGTGACCGTCACTCGTCAGCGCCTTGATGTTCGCTCCGTCCGCTCCCATTGAGTAGATGTCTTCGACCGGCCACGGAGCGCCTCCATCCCGAGCATGAGTGTACACAATGATCCCCGCGCGTTGCTGCTGGGCCGAGAGTACTGCCTGGAACGATGTACTCGTTCCCACCACTGCAAGAAAACACCTCACGAAGAGCCGTCCGGAAGTAATCACGCAGTAAAAATGACGCCGGATACGCCCATTTAAGTTTCAAGTACTTAGGGGTGCGTATCTAAGAACGGTGATTGAACTCGTGTGTCCAATCTTCTCCGCAGGACTTCTGGGAGAGATAACGGTATAACGTGAATTGAAACAATTAAGCAGGACTGTTCTCGCCATTCTCGGACTCTCGTTCATGCCGCTCGCGGCGAATCAAGTTGCCAGCGCAGGGTCGAAGTGTTTCGACCAGGCCCGTATCAGCATGAATAAAGGAAGGGGGCCGAATGCCGCAATGCTGGCGGGCGCGGACTAACTCTACGGGAGCCATTTGCGCCCCATTTGCACGGGCTATATGGAACGAACGATTTTCGCCTTGGGCCAAAAGAGATAAGTCCTTTGTTTCTGGCGGTGAGGGTGAGATTCGAACTCACGGAACCCGCAAAGGTTCAACGGTTTTCGAGACCGCCGCATTCGACCACTCTGCCACCTCACCGATCCGCTCTCATTCTAACAGTTGGCGACTGCCTGCCTGGCTACCTCCAGCGCCTGCTCTACCTCCTGCTGGTAATCCTGCAAAAGCTGGTGGTTGGCCGCTTCGAAACGCATCACCAGGACCGGCTGGGTATTGGATGCCCTGAGCAGACCCCAGCCTTGATCGAAGATGACGCGTACACCATCGATGTCGATGGTCTTGCGCCGGGTTTTGAAGTGCTCGGCAACCCGGCTGACCACTTGGAACTTGATCTCGTCCGGCGTATCCACTCGAATTTCCGGGGTGGAGACGGTTTGGGGCACGCTTGCCAATTGCGCCGACAGCGGCTGACCGGATTTCGCAACGATCTCGATCAGCCGGCAGGCGGCATAGAGCGCGTCGTCATACCCGTAATAGCGGTCGCCGAAAAACATGTGCCCGGACATCTCGCCGGCAAGCTCCGCGTGTTCTTCTTTCATCTTGGCTTTGATGAGAGAGTGGCCCGTCTTGTACATAATGGCCTTGCCCCCTAAGCGGTTGAGCTCGTCGTACATAATCTGGGAGCTTTTCACTTCACCGATAATCGTGGATCCAGGCTTGCGAGTCAGGATCTCGCGTCCAAAGATCAACATCAACATATCGCCGTAGATCACAGTGCCTTTCTCATCTACTGCCCCAATGCGATCGGAATCCCCATCGAATGCAATGCCGAGATCGGCTCCGGTCCGCTTCACCTCCTCTATCAGATCCTTCAAGTTCGCGGGAACGGTTGGGTCGGGATGATGATTAGGAAACTCCCCGTCCATCTCAAAGTAAAGCTCGGTTGGGTCGACGTCCAGCTTTTCGAATATGCGATGGATGACCGGACCCGCGGTTCCATTCCCCGCATCGACAACCAGTTTTACGCGCCTCTCGAAGCGGAATTGCCCCGCGATCTCGTCCACGTATGGGCTGATGGCATCGCTGGTGGTTTCGCTGCCCTGGCCCGTTTCGAAATCCTGACTCTCGATCGGCGCCGGACCTCCTGGATGATCTCTCCATGCAGAGTCCCCTG
>JBBSHP010000851.1:0-2963 GCA_038232555.1 Bryobacterales bacterium | reverse complement strand
TCGGAGCGGCTAAACCGGCTCGCAAAACGATGCCGGCTATAGGTCTTCATTTTTTCACTTCGCAGCATTCAGCGTATTGGCTGATCAGCCGTGTGGTTTGCGCACGGCTCAGCCCCGTTACTTTGGCAACCTAGAGTCGCAATAACCCCTTCACGGCCCGCTTTTGTTTGTTATAGCCGTGGTGCTGTAAAACTCCCGTCTCCCAGGCGTAAACCTCCGCTGTTGATTGCCCATCGAAGTGTGTCTCCTCAGTGCCGACAAAAATGCCCGGATCAGTTCCAGGCTCAACTTCTCCCCACCTTGCATGCGGATGATCAAACCCCAGCTTGCAGGAACCTCCCTCGCTCAGGCTCATCCTGCATTAGACAAGACTGCCGATGGACTTCAACAGAACAAAGAACGATACTGAGAAAGCTAGCCGGTGCCAGAGGAAACGCATCTGAAATTCACAGATTGGATTAAGCAAACCAGCTGTAAGAGGATGGCATGGTTAGTCCTCGCCGTAGCCGCACTGCTCTCGCACGATCGGGCGTGGGCGCAACTGCTGCAAGGAACCATTGACGGCAATGTGACTGACACCAGCCAAGCCGCGATCGCTGGTGTTACTGTGACGGCAACGAACCTGGCTAACAATTTCAAACGCGAAACCATCACTAACTCGGCGGGCGGGTATACTCTTCCAACTCTTCCTCCGGGCCTGTACACAATTACCGTTACATCGCCGGGTTTTCAGACTTACAACCAGACCGGCGTCAATGTCGAAATCAACAGCGTTACTCGTGTAGACGTGGTCCTGAACGTGGGTCAGGTCAGCGAAAGCATGACCGTTGCCGCCCAGACGGTAAATCTGCAGACGGATCGCGCCGATGTGCGCACTGAAATGACGACGCAGTCTTTGAATAACCTGCCTGTCCCGCTCGGGCGGAATTACCAGCTACTTCTTCCTGTGTTGGTGCCGGGCGTAGGCACACCGGTAAGCGGGGGCTCCTTTGCCGCTAATCCCTCGCGCGCGGTGCAGGTGGTCTTCAACGGTGTTAGCGGATGGGGTAACAACACCCGGATCGACGGCACCAGCTCCACCGACTTTAACGGCACGTATCCGATGTACACGCCTGCGCTCGAAGCTATCGAGACCGTCAACGTGGTGACCAATTCGTTCGATGCGGAGCAAGGTCTGGCGAGCGCCGCGGCAATCAATATTCAGACCAAGACCGGAGGGAACTCCATCCACGGTTCGCTATTTGAGGACCACGCGGATCAACACCTCAAGGCGTACCCCTGGGCCGGCGACCGTAGGCAGCCACAGCCGAAGTACATCAACAACCAGTTCGGCGGAACGCTGGGCGGACCGATTCTGAAAAACCGGCTGTTCTACTTTGGGAGTTACGAAGCCACTTTGATCCGGCAAGGGACCGGCGTATTTTCGCAAGTTCCGACGGCCGCGATGAGGGCAGGCGATCTCTCGGCTTCGCCAACTCAGATCTACGATCCGAACACGGGAAACGCGAATGGTACCGGCCGCACGCCGTTCGCGAACAAGATGATTCCCGCGAACCGTATCGATCCTGGTATTCAAGCAGTTTTGAATTTGGGGCTGTGGCCGAATCCGAACGTCGCGGGAACCGGAGCGCTGGGGCTGGCGCGAAATTATTTCAGCCAGGGATCCAGCGGCCAGAATCGCAGTCAGGTGGATTCCAAGCTCACCTGGAACGCCAACAACAAATTGACTGTGTTTGCGCGTTTCGGAATCAACGATAATTCCTGGTTCAATCCTCAGCAATACGGAGCTCTGGGCGGTCCGGGTTTCAGTCCGTCCAACTCCGCGGTCGGAACCGGTGGAGGGTTCATCTATAGCGGAACACTTTCCGCCACCTATATATTCAGTCCGAATCTGGTTGCCGACGCGTACTACGGCTACTCCCGCAACAATGCGATCACCGCGCCGCAGCGGCTGAACGAAAATCTGGGCTGGACGCTGCTGAAAATTCCAGGCCTGCAGAGCGCTCAAACGAGGGAAGGCGGCTGGCCGGCGCTGATCATCGATGGCTTTGGAACCGCCGGAGCGGGGCAGATTCCTGGATCCACGATCGGCCCGTATAACAACTTTCAACCGCAGGACATCCGGAACTATGAGAAAGAGTGGGTAGGCAACATCACCTGGATCAAGGGGACGCACAACTTTCGCGCGGGCGTCGAATTGAATCAACAGCGGGACAATGAGAACCAGGAGCAGGCGACCTTCTGTGGCTTCTGTTTGGGTTCCGGAGGCTTTCAATTTTCTCAGGGAACAACGCAACTGAGCGGCGGTCCTGGTGGTAACGATTACAATGCGTTCGCAGCTTTTCTGTTGGGATTGCCCGCTAACGCCGGAAAGGTGACTTTGTTCCCGGAGGCATACAAGTTTTACAGCAACATCTTCGCGGTGTTCGTTCGAGATCAATGGCAAGCTACGCGCAAACTAACGTTGACTTACGGGACTCGCTGGGAATCGTTTGGGTTCCCAACACGCGGCGACCGGGGTTTGGAGTATCTGGACCCGCAGGCGAATCAGATGGTGATCTGCGGAGTGGGCGGGAATCCGAGGGACTGTGGAATCACAAAGGACAGCCACCGCTTCGCTCCACGGGCGGGCATCGCTTATCGGCTCACCGAATCCACCGTCATCCGAGCCGGCTACGGCTTGACGAACGATCCAACCAATTATGGCGCGTCGCTGGGCAATCGGCAAAATTATCCGGACATCCTGGCAACCGCCCTGAATGCGCCGAACAGCTTTTCGTATGCGACGACGCTGCGACTGGGGCTGCCCGCCGCGGTACAGCCCGACTTCAGCTCAGGACGGGTGGACCTGCCGCGCACCGCTGGTGTATTCACGCTGGATAATCGTAATTACGTGAGAGGCTACGTGCAGTCCTGGAATTTTACTATAGAGCAGCGTGTTAAAGGATGGACCGCGTCCGTCG
>JBBSHP010000850.1:0-2967 GCA_038232555.1 Bryobacterales bacterium | reverse complement strand
ACTTCCGGTAAGCTTCGGTGAGCCGATCAAGAATAGTTTTGGACATCCGCACGTCTTCAGTGAAATCAACGGATGCGGACCACAGACGCAACACGTCAGCTCCGTGCTGCTTGATGATCTCGTCCGGGGCAATAACATTGCCGAGCGATTTATGCATGGCGCGCCCGTCGCCATCCAGAGCCCAACCATTGGTCGCGCACGCTTTATAAGGAGCTTCCCCTTTCAGGGCCACACCGATCAGCAAAGAACTGTGGAACCAGCCGCGGTATTGGTCGCCACCTTCCATGTACATGCTGGATGGCCATGGCAGTTCATTGCCGGGAGTGAGCACCGCGAGGTGGCTGGACCCTGAGTCGAACCACACGTCGAGAATATCGCTCTCTTTCCGGAATTCGGCGCCACCGCACTTGGCACATTTCGCGTGGCCGCCCAATAGCTCAGCCGCAGTGCGCAGGTACCAGATATCGGCGGTGTGCTTAGAAAATAACTCGACCACGCCATCCAGATACTTGCGGTCCATGAGCGGTTCCTGGCACTGCTCGCAATAGAACACTACGATGGGAACGCCCCACACGCGCTGCCTGGAGATACACCAGTCCGGCCGGGTCGCGATCATGTTGGACATGCGATCGTTGCCCCACTCCGGCGTCCAATGCACCTGCTGAATCGCTTTGAGCGCCCGCTGGCGCAGATCGTTGCGATCCATGCCGATGAACCACTGCTCGGTTGCCCGGAAGATGGTCGGCTTGTGGCAGCGCCAGCAGTGCGGGTAACTATGCGACACGTCCTCATCCGCCAGTAGCGCTCCCTTCGCGCTTAGCATCTCTTTTACGAGCGGGTTCGCCTGCCACACCGTCTTTCCGATCAGCTCTTCGGGCAGCCGTCCAGCCGCCCCTTCAGCGTGGAAAAATCGGCCCGTTCCGTCCACCGGACAGTACACCGGAAGCCCGTACTTTCGCCCAACTTCAAAGTCCTCCTGCCCATGACCGGGAGCGGTGTGGACCGCGCCGGTGCCCTGCTCAAGAGTCACATGATCGGCCAGGATTCCCAGCGATTCGCGATCAAGCAGAGGATGGCGGAAGATGGCGCCTTCCAACTTTTCACCGGGAAATACCGCGAGCACTTTCCAATCCGTCCACCCGCACTTCGCGGCCGTCGCCTTCAAAAGCTCTACGGCGACGAGGTACACTTCACCAGCCACATCAACCGCTGCGTATTCGAATTTCGGATGGTACGCGATCCCGACATTCGCCGGAATGGTCCAGGGCGTAGTAGTCCAGATCAGCCCATAGACTTGGTGGCCTGCGAGGGCCGGGTCGATCAATGCGGGATCGGAATTCAGCGCAAAACGAACCCAAATCGACGGGCTGTTATGGTTCGCGTATTCGATCTCAGCCTCGGCCAACGCAGTGCGATCGTTGATACACCAATTGACGGACTTCAGCCCCTTATACACGTACCCTTTGTCGAGAAAATCGACGAAGGCTCCGGCAATGACAGCCTCGTACTCGGCGCTCATGGTCAGATACGGATCCTGCCAGCGACCGAGAACGCCTAGGCGCATGAAATCCTGGCGCTGTAAGTTTACGAACTTTTCGGCGTATTTACGGCATTCCGTGCGTACTTGAGCCGCAGTCATCTTGGCTTTTTTCGAACCAAGCTCACTATCCACTTTGATTTCAATCGGGAGCCCGTGGCAATCCCACCCGGGCACATAGGGTGAATCGAAGCCGGCCATGGTCTTCGACTTGACGATAAAATCCTTGATAATTTTGTTGAACGCCGTGCCCAGATGGATGTTGCCATTGGCATAGGGCGGTCCATCATGCAGCACGTACTTGGGATGGTTTCGGCGCGACTCGCGAATCTGCCCGTAAAGATTTTCCTGCTCCCATCGCGCGAGCATCTTCGGCTCTTGCACCGGCAGGTTGGCCTTCATCGGGAAGTCCGTGCGTGGAAGATTCACGGTCTTCTTCAGATCCACGTTCACATTCATGGGGTTTAACAACCATGGTACATCGCAGCGTCACATCGGCAGATTCACATGCCAGGCACTTTCGGACCAGCTACATTGAGTGAAGTGGATGGCGTGATCGTAGTAGATAAACCAACGGGCTATACTTCGCACGATGTCGTGAACCGGCTACGGCGTATCGCGGGCACCAAGAGTGTCGGACATCTGGGCACCCTGGACCCTCTGGCGACGGGAGTTTTACCTTTGGTGATTGGGCGTGCGACCCGCTTAGCGCGCTTCTTCACCGCTAATGACAAGCGCTACGAGGCGGTGATTCGATTCGGCGTTACTACAGACTCGTACGATCGCGACGGAGCCGTCACTTCCGCCACACCGGACTTCGATATCGCCAACACGCAATTGGAACAGGCGTTAGGAAATTTCCGCGGCCCTCTGCTACAGACGCCACCACCGGTTTCGGCGAAAAAGGTCGGAGGAGTCCCTGCTTATAAGCTCGCTCGCAAGAACATCGCAGTGGAACTGAAGGCGGTCGAAATCCATGTTTACTCGCTCACGCTGATCAGTTTCGATGGGATCTGCGCGCGTATTCAGCTTCATTGCTCGGCCGGCACCTACGTGCGCAGCATCGCCCACGAGCTCGGCCAGGCTTTAGGCTGCGGCGCAATCGTCGATTCGCTACGGAGGACCAGTTCCGGAGATTTTACGGAGGGCCAATCGTTCACAATCGACGCTCTAAAGGAACTCGCCGAAGCCCAGCGTCTGGACGAAGCACTGATGCCAGCGGCGCTGCTGCTTCCCCAATTCCCGACCGAGTACATCGATTCCGCGACCATGGGCCTGATTCGACAAGGCAAGGATTTCCGCCTTTCTCCCTTCCGCCCGAATCCCGGCGCGCCATTTGTGAAGGCGATCTCCCGCGAGGGCGAACTCGTCGCAATCGGTGAAGCCCGCCTGCCACATCTCTATCATCCGATTTTGGTTTTTTGAGAGGT
>JBBSHP010000849.1:0-2973 GCA_038232555.1 Bryobacterales bacterium | reverse complement strand
AATCCACTTGAGCTGATCGCTATAATAGGCGCCGTATTCGCCGTCCGCTCGATTGCCGCCGACGGGGAGACGAATTGGTTTGAAGGCGTGCTATTGGTCGGCCTGTACGCTCTGTTCGGAATGGCGTTTTTCTTCGCGGCCCGCTGAAAGCCTATGAGACATTTTCCTCCGCGGGGGACAACCACGACGTTGTTGGCGGGTCTCGCGTTGTCGATTCTTGGGGGCCTGTTCTTCGGATGGCTGGGCGAAGAAGTCCTGGAGAACGAGACCGTGCGATTTGATCGGCGCGTAAGAGCGCTGATACATGGGGAATCGCAGCCAGAGTTGACCCAAGCCATGATGGTCGTCACCGGGATCGGATCCACGCTGCCTGTGGCGGTTCTCTCTCTACTGGCGGCGGTCTTTTTCTGGCTGCTGCTATGCGCCGCCAAGCGGTAGTCCTCGCGATCGCGATCATGGGCGCGGCAGTCCTCAGTTACGCCCTGAAGCTCGGCTTCCATCGCGTCCGACCGGAACCGTATTTCGGACTTGCCGTCCCGGGTTCGTTCAGCTTTCCCAGTGGGCACTCCCTGGTGGCTATGTGTTTTTATGGGGTCCTTGCACACCTGGTGAATTCCCGTATTCCGCACGGCCTCATACGTGCGGCAATCTGGGCGTTCGCAGCGGTGATGGTTCTGCTCATCGGTTTCTCTCGCGTTTACCTCGGAGTTCATTACGCAAGCGATGTGATCGCAGGCTACGCTGCCGGCGTCGTTTGGGTATTAACGATTGTATTGGTGGAACGGCCGATGCGGCAATCCAGAAGTCCTGGGCTGAACACGACACCTCAGGAACGATTCGGTAGGAGGTTATATGGCGAAAATGCATACGGGCACTGCGCGGCAACCGGAAAGTGAGAATCGATCGTCGCGCCCCATTCGCAATACGCTCGCGGTTGTCGGCGCCGGGGCGCTTGCTCTGCACGGCGGCCGTTTGGTGTCGAAGCTCCTGGGTCCTCCTTTGCCCTACGGAATGCTCCAGCCGCCAAATGATGCGCTGGACTCGGAGGAATTCGTGCGCTTCCTCGGCATCACCACCAATTCCGCCTGTCATCGCGATAACAGGATCCAGGTTCTTCGGAATGGCGAGGAGTTTTATCGCGCCGAATTGGACGTTATACGAGGCGCCCGGAACACCCTTAATTTACTGTTCTATGAATTCCTGATGGGAGATGTCGCGGCACAGTTTCTCGACGCGCTCATTGAGCGGGCTCGCGCCGGAGTGAAAGTAAAATTGATCGTCGACGCCATCGGCAGCTTTGCTACGCGCGACTCCTATTTCAATGGGCTAAGAGCGGCTGGTGGACGGGTGGAATGGTATCACGCGCTGGGCTGGAGAACCTGGACGCAAATGGATAACCGGACGCACCGCAAAGTGATGATCAGCGATGGAGAGATTGGATTCGTCGGCGGGGCCGGCGTGGCTGATTGCTGGATGAAGGCCGGCGCAGAGGGACCGGCCTGGCGCGACACCATGCTCCGAGTCGAAGGAAGCGCAGTCGGGGGCCTGGTGTCCGTGTTCTCCGAAAATTGGGCTGACTGTTCCGGCGACATTCTATCGGGCGGCGAGCAATTCCCCCTGCCCGGTGCTCCGGGATCGGCCAAATGCCTGGTGATCACCAGCACGCCGCACGGGGGATCGACCAGGGCCCGAACTTTGTTCCAGACCGTAATCGACTGCGCGCGTCACGGGATTCGAATCACCAACCCCTATTTCCTGCCGGACCGAAGCGCTCGCAGAGCAATCATCCGGGCGATGCACAGACGGAATGTCAGCGTTCAGATACTCACCGCCGGCCCCCTGAGCGACCATCGATCGATTTCGAAACTAAGTGAATCCATGACTTTGGACTTGCTGAAAGCCGGCGCCGAAATATATGAATATCAACCCGCCATGATCCATGCGAAGCTGATGACCATCGACGGGCAGTGGAGCGTGGCGGGCTCAACAAACTTCGATCATCGCTCCTTCGCTTTGAACGATGAGGTCAACATCGCGACGCTCGACCGGGATCTGGCGATGCGGCTGGATCGGGATTTTGAAGAGGACTTGTCGAGAAGCGTCCGCCGTACCGTTAAGAGTTCGATGGAGCGCTCCGCGTCAGTGCGGCTAATGGACAGAGCGAGAAGGATATTCAGCCGGGAAGCTTGAGGCCCTGCCGGGCCAACCGGAACATCTTGATCAGCTATGACTAGCATGCTGTTTCACAGTTGGGCGGATCTCGTTCGAGTGCTCGTGACTGGCACGCTGTCCTACTCTGCACTCGTGCTGATGTTACGGCTTTCTGGGAAGCGAACGTTGTCGAAGATGAACGCCTTCGACTTAGTCGTCACTGTCGCCTTGGGATCGACATTCGCTTCCGTGCTGCTGTCGAAGGACGTGGCGCTCGCCGAGGGAATGGTGGCGTTCGCGGTGCTCGTCACTATGCAGTTCATTGTGGCTTGGCTTTCCGTGCGGTCCTCGGCAATGCGACGGTTGGTTAAGTCCGACCCGCGGCTATTGTTCTATGACGGACAGTTGCTGCATAGCAGCATGCGCGCCGAGCGGGTGACCGAGGCCGAAGTTCGTGCGGCGATCCGTGCGCAGGGCATTTCTACTCTCGAAGATGTCGAGGCGGTAGTGCTCGAAACCAACGGCACATTCACAGTCATGCGGAGTTCCGGCGTTGGGGGCCGCTCGGTTCTTCCAGGAACGCGAGGCTTCCCCGGAAGCAGTTGAATTCTTGAGGTCTCCGATTCCGATCACTCATAATGTCGAAATCGCGGTAATCGCCGCGTGGGCTGTTAATGTGAGTTATCCTAAAAACGGCAGTTACCCAGTAGCATCAGCCAAGCGGCCTGTTGTTCCTAGGATCTTGCTTCCAAGGAAATAGCGGAACGCGGCGCTCAGAATCAGTTTCCAGCAGTGGTCTTTAGTCAACTGCTCCGCAGTGTT
>JBBSHP010000848.1:0-2974 GCA_038232555.1 Bryobacterales bacterium | reverse complement strand
GATGACACGGAGAAGCTGGCCGGCAGCAGCTTTCACGACACCAATTACATCTTTCTTTCTTTCGTCACCCGTTATTTGCCGGCGGGAGTGGTCGGCCTTATTATTGCCGTCATTTTTTCCGCGGCCATGTCTTCCACCTCCGGAGAAGTCAATTCACTGGCAACCGTCACAGTCATCGACATCTACAAAAGACACGTCCGGCCGGAAGCGACCGATAAGCACTACGTCATGGCCTCCCGTCTGGCCACCGTATTTTGGGGCTTCTACGCAGTCGGCTTCGCGCAGTTTGGTCACAACTTCGGGGCTTTGATCGAAGCGGTCAACATGGTCGGATCGCTGTTCTACGGAGGACTGCTGGGCGTGTTCGTACTGGCCTTCTTCTTCAAAAGCGTCGGAGCAAATGGTGCCTTCTACGGAGTACTGGCCGGGGAAGTGGCGATTTTTGCAGCCAAGCTGTTTACTAATATTTCGTTCCTGTGGTTCAACGTGATTGGGTGCGTGATTGTAGTCGCGGCCGCCCTACTGATCCAGCGTCTGCTTGCCGTGAAAAGCACGCCAAAGCTCGTCTAGATCGATCCGGGCCGCCAATTCGCTATGTCCATAACCCTCGAAGATCCGTTTGTCCGGGTGAAACAACCAGACCTCGGGGACGCCAATCGACTGGTAGTCTCTCACCAGATCCTCAACCTTGCCCCTCCGGTTAGAGGGCGACAAACACTCGGCGATCAGAATAGGAGCTTCCCACACATAAGGGTCGCTCCGATTTCCATAGACAGCGTCTGTAAACGTCTTTTCGTCGAACACCGTGAGATCTGGGATGCGGTACCTGAAAGGACTTCGCCGAATACCAACTCCCAAACCCGAGGTGAAGATGGCATATCCCGGAAAGATTGTCGCGAGCATCTTCGATAGAGCATGCAAGAGCAAACAGTGTTGCGGCATCGGGGGGGGCATGATTCTGGACTCTCCATCGAGGATCTCTTCAAACTGGTTCTCCGGCATCTGGAGCGATTCCTCATACGTGATCAGGTGAACCGATGCTTCCATAGTTATACCTGTCTCATCTTACAGCGGCAGCCCGACCGATCGCATCAGCTCCAGCGCATTGCTTCTTTGCACCACTCCTTCGTGCAGCCGGTAATCGAAGTGCAAAGTACCCTGGTCAAGGGTGTCCGCGAAATGCAGGTTGTGCGCATGCTCGCGCAAGTCGTCGGCGATGTGGACCAGCGCAAGATCATGCGTTGTGATGAACCCGATCGCGCGCCGTTCCACCAGTCCCTTCACGATCGCCTCGGCCCCAATCCGGCGATCGTGCGAGTTCGTCCCGCTCAGAATTTCATCGATCAGGAAAAGAACGGTGCGGTCACCGCCCGTCAGGTCCAGAATCTGCCGCAGCCGCGTAATCTCGGCATAGAAGCGGGACTTTCCATCCTGCAGCGAATCCAAAATTCGGATGGACGCGCCCAGGTGCAGCGGCGAGATTCTCAGTCGGCTCGCGCGCACCGGAGCGCCCGCCCAGGCCAGCACGGTGTTCAGTCCCACCGTGCGGAGCAGCGTACTTTTACCGGACATGTTCGATCCGCTCACGATCAACAACTGCAGCTTCCCGCCAAACGATACATCGTTTGGAATACACCGCGAGGCGAGCATCAGCGGATGCCTCAATTGCTCACCTTCGAAACACGACTCGTGCTCCACCAGCTCCGGAAAGGGGTCGGCAGGATGCTCGAAGCTGTAAGCGCCGAGCGCGCACAGGGTCTCAAACTCGGCAGTGGCTTCGAGCCAAGGACCGATCTGCCGGCCGAAATCAGACCGCCATTTCTCAAGCGCGACGCCAAGGTGCGTGGACCATTGCAGGATCGCAGCGATGGGCCCGAAAAACAGATTGTGCTGCCACTCCAACCTGTCCACCAAGCGCTCGAACTGCGCGATGCGCGCCGACGCCGGCAACCCGGCTGTTTGCAGAGCCCTGCGCAGTTTCGCATGCAGGGGCGCTTCGAAATCGCGCGCTTCGATCAACCTCAACATCTCGGCAGCCAGCGCGAGATCCCGTGCAGGGGAATCTACCGCGTCCGTGACCTCCGCGACTTTCGACCGCATGGCGAGCCAAAAAGCGAGATTCACCAGCAAGCAGGCCAGAAAAGGAGCACGGGTCGTCACACCCTTCATGTAAAGTGCGAAGCTTCCCAACGTGGCAACGGTGACCAATGTCGCCGCCCCACGGATACCCGGCAGGAAACGCACCGGAGGACGGCGAGCCCAGGTTGCAAGATCGTCCATATGGATGTCGGACCGGAAGTCCTCGCCCACCAGTGCGAACTCCTCCCGCAAGTCCACATCGGCCCGCATTTCGGCAATGGCCTGTTGGCGCTCGACCACCTGACTCGGCGTGGCAGGGGCCAGCAACCAGCGGGCCAGCGTGTCTTCTCCGGCCCGGGTGCGCACCGTACAAAGAAGTTCATACAGGGACCCGTTCCCGAAAATATCCAGATCTTCCGCGTACACATGAGCGGGATCGCGGAAGCGATCGCCTTGCTCTCCAGTGCCGGGCCAGCGATCCTGGATCCGAGCCAGCCCCTTTTCGTAAAAGGTGACAGCCCGTCTGGCCCGCTCCAGAGCACTGAAAATCCTGCTATGCCAAATCGCCAGCACTACAAAGGTGACGATGGGCGGAACCAGCCACCACGGCGAAAGTGTCACGCTTCCAAAGACGAAGTACGCGACAACGACACCGGTCAGCCCGACTATCAGCCGGACGTTGCCAATGTTTCGCGCACGCCGGTCCATCGTGGCCGCCGCCGTGCGGCGGTCTGCGAGGCGGCGCGTATATTCCGCCTCGGGTGTGACGGCTTCCGGGAGCAAATGGGGCGTCCGCTATGTGAGCTCGAAGCGCTTGAGCTGGATCTTCTTGTCGTCGAATACTCCCAATCCGAGCATGCCCGCAATCTCGATGTGCTCCACCTGGCAGTTCAGG
>JBBSHP010000847.1:0-2976 GCA_038232555.1 Bryobacterales bacterium | reverse complement strand
GACCGGAAGCATAGATGCGGCGGGCCTGCTCCAGCCGGTAATCGTCCCCCGGGAACCCAAAGCCTGGACGCAGGCAGAACCCGCCCAGGTTAAGCCAACGCGCTTCCAGTGCCGCCGATTTCCGCCGCCCCTCTGACAGCTCCAACATCCGATCGGACAGCCGCCTGATAGTTGTGAGAGGCCAGGAATTGCGACCTAAGCCGAGTGTCTGTTCGAGACGGGACGGAAGCTCTTCTGCCGAGGTTGAACCGGTCCGGAATGCGGCCTGCAAAAGCGCTTCGGATTGAGCTAGCGAATCATCGCTTACCACCGCGGCCGGCCGGGAGGGCTGCTTCGAAGCCGCAGCTTTCCGGAGCTCGAATTGTAGACGCCAGCGGTGATCGCTGATCTTCGACTCGGCCCACAACTCCAGCGTGCCAAGTTCAGTGAGGTGCGCGCGTATTTTTACGGGGACCAATCGCTCACCTACTTTGCCGAATCGAATGACCGCGTTGAGGGGAGCGTGCAAGTGGAAGTCGGGGATCCTGGACGGCGAAACCGTCTGCCCAACTGTGTCGTCGGGTCGTGCCAGGGAGCTGAATAGCCGGAACGATACAGGCTTGTTCGCTACCAGGTGGAGTTGTTGGCTATCCAGTTCTACGGTTGCGCCTTCCTCGGTACCGCGCGGCATCAGGCAAACCGCTTCATTTTCGCCGATGCCGATGTAGTAGGAGCGCGGCAGTCCGCCTCGCACCAGCAAGCCCGCGCCGGTAGAGCGCACGTGGGAGTAATAGGAGGCACCCACTGCTACTGCGAGATCGAGGTCGCGATTTTCGAGAACCACGGGACGCTGCCCAAACCAGCGCTCGATCACATCGGCTACCCGGTGCTGGCAGATCTCGGGGATGAAGAAACCACCGTTGAAAAGTACCGCATCGGGCTTGGCATTTTCATTACTGCTCAGGAAAGCTGCGAGATGGCGAGTCACCGCCGGATCGGAAACATACGGCAGGCCGAGCTCACGAAACAGGCTGCGCTTCTCGTCTTTGGGCTTTTCGTCCAATGCGCAAAACGGCAGGAAGCCTTCTAGCGTGAGTTCCAGGGCCTCTTCGCGCAGAATCTCTGTTTTAAGCGTGCCGCCGATGAGCGAGGAGCCGGCTCCCAGAACCGTAACCTCAACTTTTGCCAGATTCGGATCTGCGAGCAATCGCTCCTTGGCAGCCGCGCATTGCCGCCGCAAGCCGCTTCGTTGGCGAATCGAAAGCTGAGCGCCGAGCTTAGCCTCCACCAGCCATCCTAGGGTGAGGTCGAGATTGTCGCCGCCCAATAACAAGTGCTTACCGACCGCGGTGCGGGTAAACTCGATGCGATCGCCTTCACGGCCCACCCGAATCAGGGTGAAGTCACTGGTGCCTCCGCCGACGTCGCACACTAAGACCATCTGGCCATCGAACAGGCTTTTCTGGGACTGCGCGAGATGGTTGGCTATCCAGGAATAGAATGCAGCGGCGGGCTCTTCAAGCAGAGTCAGATTTTCGAGGCCAGCCTCGCGCGCGGCCATAACCGTCAGCTCGCGGGCCTCTTCGTCGAATGAAGCCGGGACCGTCAGAACCACATTGTGCCCGGCCAGGGGCTGGTCCGGATGGGTCTGGTCCCAGGCATCTCGCATGTGTGCCAGGAACATTGACGACACCTCGACTGGCGACAGAACGCGCCCGCCCTCCTGGGCGTCCCAGGGCAGAATCTTCGCGGTCCGGTCAACGTCGGGGTTCGAAAGCCACGACTTTGCCGAGTGCACCGACTTGGTGGGGACCAGCGCTCCCTGCTCGCGCGCATAGGCTCCGATGTAAGTTTGATCCGGTCCCAGGAACAGGAATGAAGGCAGTGTACGCCCGGGCTCGATCTGATTTTGGGCGGTGTGTTGCGGAATATCGAGGATGCGGATTTCGGGATAGTCGGCCGGTTCCCCGGGTTCCTGCTGGACGTAAGCTAATCCTGAATTGGTAGTCCCCAGATCGATGCCGATGTTCATGGGACGTCTAGTGGCTGGCGGTTATACGTTCACGAACGTTGAATTCCAGCTTCCAGCGGCGGCCGTCGCGAGCCACACACCACAACTGCAGGAGTCCTGTTTCCGTGACTACGGTCTCTAAAGAGACGGGCACGAACTCGCCTGAATTGCCAGGCAAAGTAACCTCCACGGGCGAGAGCTCCTCGAGTTCGCGATTATCGCCAGTGACCGCGTCTTCGATCATGGCGCCAGGCTCGTCGTTCTTCCGTGTCGCCGAGTTGAAGAACCGGAACTCGGCCGGCTCACCCACGATGACGCCGAATTCACGGCCGGGGATGCGTGCTTCAGTTCCTTCCTCCATCCCAAAATTCGCTACCGTCAAGGCTTTCAGAGGCGCAGGCATTCCCGGAACCGCAGGCATTGCAGATTCAATTCCTACATAATAAGTGCGCGGAATGCCACCTCGGATGCGAACGCCCTTGCCCTGCCTGGAAACGCCGTAGTAAGCTGCACCGCGGGCCACCGCATGCATCAGGTCTTCACCCATTAATGGCTGGATGGGAGCCAGACCTTCCTGCTTCAGCCAGCTGTTCAATACTCCGATGACACGATCGCGCACCACTCCGGCCCGCAACACGCCCCCGTTGAAAAGGATGTGCGTAGGACAGGCCAGCCCGCTGGACCCACGGCGAACGCTGCCATGTTCCGCCGTGGCTGCCTGTTGACGCAGGAAGCGGGCAAGGTGCTTGGTTACCGCTGGATCTGCTGCGTACGGTAGCCCGATTTCCTGGAGCCCGATCCGCCTTTGCCGCTGGGGCATGTCCTCGCTCGTAACTTCCGGAAAGAATCCTCCCAGGAGAATACCTTCAACATCTTCGCGACTGAGCTTCGATTTAATAGTTCCCGCAACTAAGCCGGTGCCCCTGCCCAAAATTGTGACCCCTTGCTCGGCTTTCTTCGAATTGTCATCCAGCAGTTTCTCTTTC
>JBBSHP010000846.1:0-2981 GCA_038232555.1 Bryobacterales bacterium | reverse complement strand
GTTGGTGGTGCGGTAGCGCCGGGCGAAATCGTCACGATCTTCGGAACCAACTTGGCCGGGAAAGTCACGTTCGACAACATCCCTGAAACAGTCGTGTACTAGTCAGCCACTCAGATCAGCGTCACGGTTCCGTACACAGTGACGGGCCCGAAAACCGCGCTCAAAGTCGGCTCGTCCATTCCTGTCAGCTTGGATGTAGCGCCATCCGCGCCCGGCATCTTCGCGGCAGTATCAAATGGCGATGGCACGCTCACGCTGTACGCAACCGGCTGCGGACAACTCACGGGGGACGCTTTACCTTTGTGCCAGCTTCCGGTCTCGGCGACCGTCAACGCCGAACCCGCACAGGTCCTGTACGCAGGCAGCGCACCCGGCCTCGTTCAAGGAGCAAACCAAGTCAACGTGATGCTTCCGAGCGATGTCGGGAGCGGACAGATCACGATCGTGCTCACGGTTGGCGCGGCTTCGAGCAAACCGTTTTCCTATACACTCCCATGAAATTCTCCTTCTTTTTGCTATTTAGCTTCGCGCTCAGCGCGCAGACGATCTGGTTTGAGCCGAATCGAGGACAGGTCAATTCCTCAGTGCAATTTGTCGCACGGACGGCAGGCGGTTATGCGTACTTTGGGCACAATCAAATGTCTGTGCGCGATGTGCACATAGAACTCGTCGGGGCTCGCTCAACCGCACCTGCGGATCTCGAAGAACCAACCGGCGGAATCACTAGTTACTTTATTGGTCGTACCGAAAAAGACTGGCACACTGGCATCCCACAATACCGGCGCATTCGTTATAAGAATATCTATGCCGGAATTAACCTGGTGTACTACGCCAAAGACCAAGACGTCGAATACGACTTCATCTTAAAGCCCGGTGCGGACCCGAATCAGATTAAGCTTGCATATAACAAGCCCGTCCGACTCGACTCAAACGGTGACCTGCTCATCGCGGGACTACGCCAGAAGCGGCCAAAGGTCTATCAGGAACAACGTGAAATCGCATGCAACTACCTCGTCCGCGACGGTATTATCCAACTCGCCATTGCAGATTACGACCACTCGCAACCGCTTACGGTCGATCCGGTACTGGAATTTTCCACTTACTTAGGCGGCGTCTCGGCGGAAGGCGGATACGCTCTCGCATTCGACTCACAGGGCTCTGTTTATCTTGCTGGTGCCAGCCAGGCGCCAGCCCAGCCTGACCTCAATCCATTCCAGCAAACCACAGCGCTCATCAACAGTCCGGTTGTGTTCAAGATGACTCCGGATGGACGGAGGATTCTCTATTACGCCTATGTGGGTAATGGCGGATGGGATCAGGCGTTTGGGATGCGCGTGGATGCAGATGGCAGCGCCGTGATCACCGGCAACACGCGAAATGCAAGCTTTCCCCTAAAGAATGCATTTCAGAGCCAGTACAAGTCTGCATACGGTATGGCTTTTATCACCAAGTTATCTCCAGACGGGAAATCACTGATTTATTCGAGCTACGTCGGCGGAAGCTACGCCGAAGAAGGTAAGGGTCTCGTTCTGGATACACAAGGCAACGCTATTATTGCGGGCACGACCCATTCAAACGATTTCCCTGTCAAACTAGCATTTCAAAAATCATATAGCGGTTCCGGAGATTGTTATGCTGCCAAGATTACCCCCCGTGGCGATCTGCTGTGGTCTACCTACGTTGGGGGTAGCGGCTCCGATACCTGCTTGGGTATAGCAGCAGATCAACAAGGATATGTGTTTATTGCTGGCGGATCGAATTCACTTGATTTCCCACTGAAGAGTGCTATGCAGACAACAATGACCCCCCGGACTAGTTACTCCACGCCGATTCTCGTCAAGCTCAGCCCCGATGGCTCAATGTTTGCGGCGACGTTCCTAGGTGGTCCGGTTGCTGGTTTCGCGACATCAGTGGCCTTGGATTCATTCGGGAACGTCTATGTTGCAGGCGGTGTTGACCCGGCCCTCACTACAAAGAATGCGTTCCAACCGCGAAGCGGAAGCTCTGGCAGCGGCTTTCTACTTGAGATCGATAAAGCACTCCAGAACGTCTCATTCTCGACTTATTTCGGAGGGTCAGTAAACGATTCTATTAACAGGCTTGCTGTTGATCAGTTTGGCAGTATCTACGTCACGGGCTACACGAGTTCAACCGATTTCCCGATGAAAGGATCGTTCCAACAGTTCATTGGAGGTGGCGTGTGCCAATGTGATGTCTTTGTTGCCAAGTTTGCGCCTGGCGCACAGTCACTGATCTATTCGACACTGTTGGGCGGCCACAATGGCGAGGAACCCGGGGGATTAGCTGTCGATAGCTTCGGGAATGCGTACGTCACCGGATGGACGCTCTCGGACAATTTCCCCACCAAGAACGCCTTCCAGGCGACGTATGGAGGTGGTGGAGACATGTTTTTCGCGAAAATTAGCGATAACACACCATTAGCACCGTCGCCTTTGACCGTCGCTCCTGGCCGTCTAGTTTTTCAGTTTACCCAGAGTGGAGCCCCACCGACGTCCCAGCATGTTTCGGTATCCGGCTCCGCGTTCACGGCCAGCGCATCGGCTCCCTGGTTAGTGGCGAACGCCAGTGGGTCCTCCGTTACCGTCTCTGTGAATCCGACAGGACTTGGACCCAATGCGTACAATGCCACGGTCATTCTCACTCCGCCGACGGGATCAGTTGCCTCTATCGAGGTTACCTTAACTGTTCTAGCATTGGCACCCGTCCTCACGTCCATTGATCCCGCACTTGTTCCAATGGGCTCTGACGATTCAACCATCACGGTTGATGGATCGGGATTTACAAGCAGCTCGGTCCTCCAAGTCAATGGCGTGCCTTGGACCACAACGCGCGTTCAGTACATCGACAGCGGAACGCTGAAATTCAGCATGCCGGCAAACTACTTCTCGGGTGCCTACAACCACACGATTGCGGTGCAGAATCCGCAATCCGCCTTATCGAACGTCTTATCGGTTGCAGTG
>JBBSHP010000845.1:0-2983 GCA_038232555.1 Bryobacterales bacterium | reverse complement strand
TGGAAACTGATTCTGAGCGCCGCGTTCCGCTATTTCCTTGGAAGCAAGATCCTAGGAACAACAGGCCGCTTGGCTGATGCTACTGGGTAACTGCCGTTTTTAGGGTCATGGCTTTCGTGCATGCCAGCCGCGTACGCTTCGTGGACACCGACGCATCGGGCCGGATTCATTACACGGCGATGCTGCGGCATTTCGAAGCGGCGGAGTCGGAGTTTTTCCAAGCCAGCGGCCTGCGCTACGAAGAGGTTCAAAACAGTGGCTTGGGATGGCCGCGTTCCGGGGTCAGCTTTCGGCTCATGGCCGGACTCGTGCCGCAGCCAACTTGGGGTCAAACGGGGTCGATGAACGCTTCCAAAATCTCAACCACACCTTGCCTTCGCAAGATAAACTGGAGTTATGCCGCTGTCCGACCGCATCGTCGTCGATCCTGATGTCCTGGCCGGCAAGCCAGTGATTCGTGGCACGCGCCTGGCAGTGGAGTTCATTCTAGAACTCCTCGCCGCTGGCGAGTCGGAAAACGAACTCCTGACGAACTATCCGGGAATAATGCGAGAGGACATTCTCGCCTGCCTATCGTATGCCAGCTACTTGGCCCACGAATACAGGGCCTACCCGATTCCAGCGTAGGTGCGCCTACTCGCCGACGAGAACTTTCCGAGGCCGGCTGTCGAGGCGCTTCGCGCCGAAGGCCACGATGTCCTTTGGGCCCGGACTGACTGTGCCGGATGGAAGGACATTGTCCTCTTGACACTGGCCGAATCCGAAGCTCGGATTGTGCTGACGCTGGATAAGGACTTCTGGCAGCTTGCCGTTCAGCGCCGGATCCCTTCTGAACAATCCGGAGTCGTTCTGTTCCGAGTTCACCCCGCAACCCCGGAGAATCTCTATCCGCTTGTACGGGCGTTTGTCGAGGCGAATAGGGCATGGGCCGGACATATTAGCATCATCACCGCCTACGGAATTCAGATGCTGCCTACTCGAAGAAGTTGAAGCGAAGCTTCTGTCTGGTCAAAGCGGATTCGACAATCGCCGACTAGGTCGATGTGGCGCACGTTGGCGCAAGCGACTTCGGTCTTACTCAAAGCGTTTTCTCATCAGCCATGCGGTGAAATGGTTGCACGATTAGAATAAAATCCTGGAACATTTCCTCAGAGGGAATGCGTGCCTTGGCAGGGAACATAGATGCAGAGGTAAGGTCCGATCAGCATTGATCGGGGCAATGACCCGCTACAATTGATTTGGGTACGTATTCTGGGCAGGCGAACGGAGAGAAACCTTCGCAATCCTTTGTTTTTCTGGTGAGCCGGGCGGGACTCGTGACCGGGACCCCCGATTAAAAGTCAAATGCTCTACCCACTGAGCCACCGGCCCAACACGCTCCGACTGGCCGTACTCTTAACTTGCTTCAAGTTCTGCGTCTGAGGCGCTGCGCGATTTGCTTGATCGCTCCTACGCGGCTAGGTTCATCACGCATAGCGCTTGTCTTTGCCGGCAGAGAAATGATAAAAGATAGTCAGCAATGACGCAATGACCGTGAAGCTCACGCCGCATAGTGTAGAACTTTTACGCGAGTATTTGGCCCGCGGTGGCTATCGTACGCCTGAAGAGGTGATTGACCGAGCGCTGGAACACTTAGCAGAAAAAGCTGCTCTTGCGACGCCCCGCGACGCGCCCGAACCTGTTACCAGCATTCTTGATTTGCAAGGGTTGGGCAAGGCGATTTGGCAAGGTATTGACGCACAAGAGTACGTGGACGGCGAGCGCGCTTCATGGCATGGGTAGAGGCTCTTCGCGGAACCGTAGTTGGCCTAGATACCGCACCACTCATCTATCCGGCTTCCGCCGAGAAGAGAGAATGCGGTCACCTAAAAACCGGCAGTGAATCTCAGTCAAGGGAAAGCATGGCTTCACGTAGGGAGACATGACAGAGACAGCCAACGTAAATGGCTGATTTCCGCACTGATCCGGAGGGGTTTCTGGTGAGCCGGGCGGGACTCGAACCCGCGACCCTTTGATTAAAAGTCAAAGGCGCATCGTCTAGGCTGCGTGTTTTCAGGTGGTCCGCTTGGGCAGAAGTCGACCATTTGGGCGCATTCGGCGTCAATTGGGTAGGCATTTGGGTAGGTGCTCGAGTCCCAGCCTTGTAAGGTATTTGGAGCAGAGAATAGCGTCACTTCAGTGCATCAGCGCAGCGCTCCTCGGGACCCTGGCAGATGCTGCCCTACGGGCGAGTAGGCCGAACCCCCTACCTTTGGCTTCTTGTTCGAGAGCAGCGAGAGCTCTGGTCGCAGTCGAGTCGCCGGACTTTGCTTTCAGCTCTGCCAATCCGAGCCGCGCGTCCAGTTCCCGACCGTAATAGCCGTATTTCTTTGCTTCCCTCAACGCAGTTGCTAAAGTGAGGGCTACTGGAGCACTACTTCCGTCCAAAAGTATGCGACTTATGCCGATCAACAGTTCAAGCCGTACACCTTTGTCCCGGCTTTTCGAAGCGTGCTCCATCGTGCGTGCCGCGATTCGCTGGCCTTCAGCAATCTTGCCCTGGGCCGACAGGCATCTAGCGAGGATCATCTCGGCGACTGTCTCGCGGTCAACTTCACCCTCTTTGTGAAATTCCTCGCTTGCGATCCGAGCCATCGGTTCGGCCGCTCCGGATTGGGCGTCTTCAACGAAAACCTCCGCCAAAGCCAGGCGAGTTTCGGCGGCGGTCCCTGTCTCGCCCATTTTCATGCGGCGTTGGAGTGCATCCTGAAGACGAGAGCGAGCTCCATTTAGGTCCCCGGAATAGAAGGACACCTCTCCGAGCTCATGTAGAGCGTAGGCAATCTGCCGCTCGTCCGCCATGGCGCGGGCTAACGCGAGGTGATCCTCGAATTTTCGCCTTGCGCCCCCGAGGTCGCCCTGCTTCAGCAGTAACTCACCGATGTTTCCTAGAGTTCGTGCGATCCCCGGTTTGTCGTCGATCTTGCGCAGCATCGCCAGGGAC
>JBBSHP010000844.1:0-2992 GCA_038232555.1 Bryobacterales bacterium | reverse complement strand
TCTTCCTCAAGCTGAGCCATCCAGCCTCCGTTGTGGAGGCATTTGAAAGCGCCGATCGGTTGACGCCCGAGGTTTGGTCGGAGTTTATCTCCGAAAGCGGCGGCATCGACGTGTTGTGCGGCCCCGAAACGCCTTATCCAGGGCATCTGGATTCAGCGCGTCTGCATCTATTCCTGGAATATGCACGGAGCTATTACGACTGGATCATTATCGATCTGCCAGTGGTCTTCCAGCGTTCTAGCATGTTCACGCTCGCACAGGCAGACTGGGCATTCCTGGTGACTACGGCCGAGTTGCCGAGCTTGCATTTGGCTAGAAAAGCCATCCGCTTGCTGGACCAGTTAGCGTTTCCGAAAGACCGCGTCCAAATCCTGGTGAATCGGACCAACAAGCGCTCCGATATGGGCACTTCGGATATTGAGAAGATTTTTGACCGCAAAATACATTCCAGAATCCCCAATGACTTTGCCTCGGTGAATCGCGCGATCAGCATGGGCGAACCGCTCGATGCCAAATGCGACGTAGGAAAGGCCATTGACGGGCTGGCCTCCAGGCTTTCGGGAAACCCGGTCAAGCCCAAGTTCGATTCTTCCGCCCGGGACGGCCGAACAGTTCTGGCGGTAGTTCGATGAACTTCAGGACAGATCTGAGTAGAAACCTACAATGTTTGCAAACCTAGACTCCAAATCGCAGCAACAAATGACGTGGGAGCAGCGCCTCCTGAAGAACTCCGTGCGCGGGAAGACGACCCTCAAGCCGGAATATCAGGAACTCAAGTTCACTCTGCATCGGAAGCTGGTCGATAAGATCAACCTCGAGGCATTAGCAACCATTGATAACCAGCGCGTCAGAAGCGAGGTGCGCCAGGCTCTAATCTCCCTCATCGATAGCGAGCCTACGTTGCTCAGTTCGGTCGAGAAGCAGCAGATCACGGACGAAGTCCTGGATGAGGTATTCGGGCTGGGCCCGCTTGAGCCATTGCTGGCAGATCCCTCCATCTCCGATATTCTGGTCAACACATATAAGCAGGTCTACGTGGAGCGCCGCGGTTTGCTCGACCTGACCAACGTATCGTTCCGTGACAACCAACACCTGCTCCGCATCATCGACAAAATCGTTTCACAGGTTGGACGCCGGGTGGACGAGTCTACACCCATGGTGGATGCCCGCTTAAGCGACGGATCCCGTGTCAACGCCATTATTCCGCCGCTGGCCGTCGATGGGCCCCTGCTTTCGATCCGCCGCTTTAGCCAGGACAAACTGATGCCCAAGGATCTGGTCGACAAGCTCGCGATGACGGCCGGCATGATGGAACTGCTCGAAGCCGCCGTCAAGGCCAAACTGAACATCATTATTGCTGGCGGGACTGGGGCTGGCAAGACGACTCTGCTCAACGCGCTCTCTGCCTTTATCTCGCCTAAAGAGCGGATTGTAACGATTGAGGATGCAGCCGAGCTACAGCTTAAGCAGCCGCACGTAGCTCGCCTGGAAACGCGGCCCCCCAACCTGGAGGGAAACGGCGCGGTCCGGCAACGCGAACTGCTGGTGAACAGCTTGCGTATGCGTCCCGATCGTATTGTGGTGGGCGAAGTACGCGGCGAAGAGGCCTTGGACATGCTGCAGGCCATGAACACTGGCCACGACGGATCTCTCACCACAGTTCACGCCAACAGCCCCCGTGACGCCGTGTCGCGTTTGGAAGTGATGGTCTCTCTGGCCAACGCGAACATGCAAATGGTGTCCTGCCGGCAGCAGATTGCGAGTGCGGTACACGTCCTGGTTCAGGCCTCGCGCATGAGTGACGGCTCCCGGCGCGTGATAAACATTACGGAAGTCACCGGTATGGAAGGCGAAGTAGTGACCCTGCAGGATATTTTCGTGTTCGAGAAACGGGGTCTCAATCCCGAAGGCCAAGTGGTAGGACGCTTTGCCGCCACTGGGATTCGGCCCAAATTTTACGAGAAGCTGCTCGCCGGGGGAATCCGGCTGCGTCCCGAGATCTTCGACGAGGTAGTGGAGGTCTAAGTTGATGTTCGCCATCGTAGCGATTCTGGTTTGGGTCGTAGCTCTCGGCATTTGGTGGCTATGCTCGAACGCTTTCCGCAATGCCGATATGGATCGCTTCAAGCATCGGCTACTTGGAACCTCTAAGTCCAAGAAACAGAAGTCGCTAAGTGGACCGTCGCTGATTCACACAGACGCGCAACAGACAATCGTATTGAAGCTGATGCACCGTCTTCGGTTGCAGACGCGCCTGCAGGAAATGCTCGAGCAAGCTGGTCTGAAGTGGACCGTTGCCAAATTGCTTAATACCTCCTTATTTTTGTTCGCCGGCGGGTTTTTCGCCGCTTGGTTGATGCTTCCCGACACACTCCACCGGTTCAGTTTCTTCCCCGGCCTGGTGGCAGCCTGCTTCCCCATTCTGTACGTCAGGCGCAAGCGCAAGAAACGTTTGTTGCGCTTTGAAGAACTGTTCCCCGACAGCCTGGAGTTTATCTCCCGATCGATGCGGGCGGGCCACGCCTTCTCAACCTCTCTGGAGATGATTCAGCACGAGTTTCAGGAACCGCTGGCGGGCGAATTTCGCCGCGCATTCGAAGAGTCCAATTTGGGATTGCCGCTGGATGTGGCGCTCCAGAAGCTAGCCAAACGAATTCCGTCCTTGGACGTTCATTTCTTTGTATCGGCCGTCCTCTTACAAAAAAGGACCGGCGGGAACCTTGCAGAAATTCTCGATAAGCTGGCCTACATCATCCGCGAGCGCTTCAAACTGCGTGGAAAAATCCGAGCGATCAGTGCTCATGGCCGCATGACGGGTTTAGCTCTGACGCTGATTCCCGTCGGGGTGGGCGTGCTGATGTTTTACGCCAACCCGGATTACGTCAAATTCTTCTTCCTGGACGATACCGGCAACATAATGCTGGGCTGTGCGGTCGCGCTTCAGATCATAGGTTACGCGGTGATCAAACAAATTGTGAAGATCGAGGTCTGA
>JBBSHP010000843.1:0-2993 GCA_038232555.1 Bryobacterales bacterium | reverse complement strand
TTTTTGAGTGCCTCAAGGGCATTCCCTGGGGAACGCAGATCGTGCAGGTTCTTGGCGGCGTGTAGCTGGAACAGTTTTCGAATCGCGATCTTCGCGATAGCCCGGACCCTCCGGGATCGGATTTGACGGAAGACGTCTTCCGTTGCCCTATTCCGAAAAGCGCGAATCACAGGTTATATTGTATATCGACAAACAGTAAACTACAAACGTCGTCCCTGTCGCCCTTAGGTGCTGACAGTCTTGGGTGAATTCCAGATCTGGTTACCGCCCGTAATGGTGGCCATGCCGCCTGATTTCGGTGTACATCGCATCCGGCTCCAGATCGAGTTCGCCCGGTCAGGTAACAGCGCCGTTTTTCACGAAAACCTTGTCAATAGAGCAGGGTCCGTCAGTGGACTGAAGACTCCCGTGCGAGCCGACCTCACCAATACGGAAAAGGCAACCGTTCCTGTCGTTCCATTGGCTAAGCGAACGGACAAGCGAAACGCGTCTAACGGAGCTACGTCCACAACACGCCACGGCATGCGTGGGCGAATGCCGATCTCGTTCGCACCGATCGCCTGCTATGCCGATGGCACGCTTTACAGCACGCGCCGCCTCTCAGCTCAGCTTGTATTTCTTCAGAAATTTGAAAATCTGCGGCCACAGTTCTGCCCGTTGTGGGTCGGTGAAGCCATGCTTCCCTCCTGGCACAGTGATGAGTTCCGCCTTGTTACCTGCCTGCTTCAACGCCTCCGTCAGCTTTACGCCATGTTCGTAGGGGACCGTCTGGTCGGCATCGCCATGTAGCGTCAGTATCGGAGGCAGGCCTTTGCGGACGTAGGTCATAGGTGAAACAAGCTTCGCTAAGTCCAGCCGGTTCGGCGACTCTGGAACCCAAGTCACCGCATACTTTCGCATATTCGGACCGCTCAACTGATCGGCCACATCCGTGATTCCATAGAAGTTCACGATGGCTGCGATTTTAGTTACGGGGCCCAGGTCCGCATTTTCCGGAGTCATACCAACCATTAACGCCAGATGTCCCCCGGCCGAGCCGCCTGTTACCAAAATCTTCTTTGGGTCCACTTTGTACTGTGAGGCGTGATCGTGAAACCATTTCGCAGCGTTCAGAACATCGTTTACCGCGGCAGGAGCGATTGCCACTCCCGCTAGCCGGTACTCCACGTTGGCCACCACGAATCCGTGCTCCAGAAAAGGTACGCAAAAGCGTTCCACCATATTTTCCTTGGTGCCGTTGACCCATCCTCCCCCATGAATAACAATCACTCCGGGTCGATTCTTGAGCGCGGGATCGCGTGGCTGCATGACATCGAGTACAGTCTCGGGATACGGGGCGTAGCGAATGTTCGCGTCTATCGGGAAATCCGCCGTGTGCGCCAGCGGTGCTAGAAAGAAAAAGAAAACGAACTTAGCTCTAAGCATCTATCCATTAGATAGCATCCCATGGAAGCCGGACACGTCCCATCGCCGGCCCCCTGGCTGCTGATCGTCTTTCACTCTGGGAGCATCCAGCGAAGGCTCCGTCGCGATCGTCGGAGAACAGCCGGGCGATCGGGACGACCGCTACGGGGAGTCACTTGTCGGTCCTGCGGCACATTCACTGTGAGCCGGGCGGCAATGAGGTTGCTGCCTTGCAGATCGTGGCTGGAGGCGCAGTCGGCGGTGCTGGCGCCTTCGTTGATGGCCACCATGCATCCCTCTGCGCTGCTGCGCGATGCCAGAGCCGGAACGACGCGAGCAAGAGTTCCGTCTATTGGTGCGCGACCTGGCACCGATCCCTTCTGAACTGGAGGGATCGCGGTTTAGAAATAACAAAACCAGTCTACTGGCCGAAGAGTAAATTGTGAGAGCAATGAAGGCTGTTTCCAGCGGTGATCGCGCTTCAGGAATCGCGGCTGCTCGCTGGCACTTGCAGCTCAGACCACCGCAGCCCGTCTGCTTTTTTTTCCGATCGCACGGAAGCTTTGTCAGACGGCAGTCGGTTCCCGGCAAATGCATCGGCAAGCGTTGAGAATCCTTCATGGCCGCGACCACTTAAGACTTACAAGCCAAACTGACCAATGTTGCTTCAATCCAATAGAATCGCATCGCAGGCGCGCTACGTTTGGGACCTTCTGACAGATTCTTAACGTGTTGAATCACACAGGAAAGACTATGGCACGCCATTTGCTAAGTATTAGACATAAAGGGAGCCCCACAATGTTGCGAGTGAATGTTCCGTTAGATCCGTCGAAGACAGGCCGCGAAGCCGGCGTGCTGGAGACCAACTTGAAAAAGTTGATCGTCGGTCAGGATGAAGCGATCCAACAAATCGTAAACATCTATCAGATGCACTTGACTGGAATGAGCGCTCCTGGCCGGCCAATTGGGAACTTCTTATTTCTTGGACCCACTGGTTCGGGGAAGACCCGCATTGTGGAGGCTACCGCTGAAGCTTTGCTGAAGAACCCTCGCGGGGTGATTAAAATCGACTGCGCGGAATTTCAGCATAGCCACGAGATAGCAAAGCTGATCGGCTCGCCTCCCGGATATCTAGGTCACCGCGAGACCCATCCCTTGCTGAGTCAGGAAGTGCTGAATCAGTATCACACGGACACGTTGAAACTCAGCTTCGTTCTGTTCGATGAGATTGAGAAAGCGAGCGATGCGCTGTGGAATCTGCTGCTAGGCATCCTCGATAAGGCCACTTTGACTCTGGGAGATAACCGCAAGGTCGACTTCTCGCGAGCTCTGATTTTCATGACGAGCAACCTGGGCGCAGCCGAAATGAGCGCCCTCCTATGTCCCAAGCTGGGATTTAACGCGACTGAGAACGCCCGGAAGGCTTTCGACGGTTCCCTCGACGACAACATGAACGGCAAACTAGCCCGTACTGGAGCCGACGCAGCTCGCAAGAAGTTTACGCCTGAATTCATCAACCGGCTCGACAAGATCGTCACGTTTAAGACCTTGGGAACGGAGCAATTACGGCGAATTCTCGATATCGAGCT
>JBBSHP010000842.1:0-2997 GCA_038232555.1 Bryobacterales bacterium | reverse complement strand
GCGGGCACAGTTCGATAGGTAGCGCGCAGATTCACGGCAGCGGCAGGCATAATGAGCGTGGTGTGCCACGCCGCTGGATCGAGCAGATACTGAATATCTCCCGACCAGCCGTCGAAAGACAGTTGTGGAAGTGTTGGGGTTCGCCCACACGTGGGCAATCGCGCCCGCACTCGGATTCCGGCTGGCGGAGCCCTGCTGTACGGTCAGCGAAGCGGTTTGGCAAAATAGACTCGCGGCGCAGGCCAGCAGGATCGTAAGACGCATTACCCGATGTTACACTGAGTCGATAAATTGAAGTAGCGGTAAATGAAAATAGATAGCCACCATCATTTCTGGAAGTACCAGACCCAAGAGTACGGCTGGCTGGATGAATCGATGAAGGCGATCCGCCGCGATTTTCTGCCGGCGCAGCTCAAATCTGAGATCGAGGCCGCCGGTATCGACGGGGTTGTCTCGGTGCAGGTTCGCCAGACCGTCGAGGAGACCACCTGGCTGCTGGAACTCGCGAGGGTAAACCCGTTTATCCTGGGCGTGGTGGGGTGGGCGCCCTTGGTCGATCGCAAAGTTGCCGACGTACTCGAGCCGCTGGCAGGCAACCGCAAGCTCAGGTCTCTCCGCCATATCATTCAAGGCGAGCCGGACGATAACTTCATTTTGCGAGGCGACTTTAATGTGGGAATTACTGCCCTCTCGCATTTCAACCTGGCTTACGACATCCTGATTTATGAACGGCACCTACCGCAGACCATTCGCTTCGTGGACCTGCACCCCAGTCAGACCTTCGTTCTGGATCATATCGCCAAGCCGAAAATCAAGGATCAAGAAATCTCGCCCTGGCGCGAAAATTTCGTGGAGCTAGCCAAACGCGCCAATGTCTACTGCAAGCTTTCGGGCATGGTTACGGAAGCCGATCATCAGCACTGGACGCCGCAGGATCTGGATCCATATTTTGATACTGCGCTTGAGGCCTTCGGACCGCAGCGGTTGATGTTTGGCTCGGACTGGCCCGTGTGCCTGCTGGCGACCGGTTACTCCGCATGGTGCAACTTAGTGGCAAAAAAGATAGCACGGCTATCATCGCGAGAGCGAGCCCGCATTCTAGGCGGCACGGCGGTCGAAGCATACGGCCTGTAATCATGTTTAATGAACCGCGAATTGCACTGAACCGGATCTACACGCGGCTAGGGGACTCGGGTGAGACCAGCCTGGTGGGCGGACAGCGGCTCCTAAAAGACGCGCCGCGAATCGAGTGCTACGGAACGGTGGATGAGTTAAACGCGTTTGTTGGTCTGGCCTGTCTTTCGGCTGAAATCCACGTTCCCCCCCTGGCGGTTATTTTGAAGCGGGTGCAGCATGAGCTGTTCAATCTCGGGTCAATCCTCGCCACCAGGTCCGAAGACCTCCATCCCAAGCAGCCGCGGGTAACCACAGCGGAGATCACTCAGCTCGAAACAGAAATGGACGCGGCGAACGAAAGTCTGGCTCCGTTGCGCTCCTTCGTTTTGCCCGGAGGCTCGCGCTTAAGCGCCGAGTTGCACGTGTGCCGAACCGTCTGCCGGCGGGCGGAACGGCTCACCGTCGCTTTAGCTCGCGACGAAGCGATCGCCCCGGAAGCGGTCCAATACTTGAACCGCCTCAGCGACGCTCTGTTCGTGTGGAGCCGCTGGGTGAATCAAGTGCTGGGAACTCCCGAAGCGCTCTGGCAACCGAACGAGTCCGCCTCCGGAAAAACCTAATCACCTTGCCTACCGGTCCGCCTACAGTTCTGTGTCTCGCCAGCTACGAAAAGGGTCACGAGTTCCTTCGTGAGTGCAAGCGACAGAGCTGCCGCGTCCTCCTGGTGACCTCGTTGAGTTTGAAAGAAACGGCAGAGTGGCCGACCGGGAGCATCGACGAGATTTTCTATATGCCGGACCAGGACAAAACCTGGAACAGGGCCGACACGGTTCTGGCCATCAGTCATGTGGCAAGATCGCAGCAGATTGACATTGTGGTTCCCTTGGATGATTTCGATCTGGAGATGGCTGCGTTGCTGCGCGAGCACCTCCGGCTGCCGGGCATGGGCGAGAGCACTACGCGCTACTTCCGGGACAAGCTGGCGATGCGCGTGAAGTCGCGTGAGGCTGGTCTGAATGTGCCCGATTTCGTGCACCTGCTGAACGACGAGCAGATCCGCCAGTTCACACGGTCTGTCCCCGCTCCATGGGTTCTAAAACCACGCACGCAGGCGGGAGCGATTGGCATCCAGCTGGTTCAGAATGCCAATGAGCTTCGGGAGTTCGAAGAATCGCTTGGGGACAAACGCTCATTCCACCTGGTGGAGCGGTTCATCCCTGGTGACGTGTTTCATGTCGATTCAATCGTGTACGAAAGTCGAGTGCTGTTTGCGGTCGCGAGCCAGTATGGACATCCTCCGATGGAGACAGCGCACCAAGGCGGGATTTTCACCACCCGGTTGATTCAGCGTGAGTCGCCCCTGGCGCAAGGTTTGCTGGACCACAACGCGCGAGTACTCCGGGCCATGGGCCTGCTTCGCGGCGTTTCGCATACTGAGTTTATACGGGCGGCCGATGGCTCGTTGTACTTTCTGGAGACTTCTGCGCGGGTGGGAGGTGCGCATATTGCCGAGTTAGTAGAAGCAGCGACCGGTCTCAACCTGTGGGCAGAATGGGCCAAAATCGAGATCGCGGGTGGGAAGTCGGCGTATGCACCTGCACCTGATGAATTGAATTACGCCGGATTGCTGGTTTCGCTGGCGCGCCAGGAGCGTCCTGACACTTCAGCGTATACCGATCCGGAGATCGTCTGGCGAATGGATCACAAGCACCATGTCGGGCTGATCGTAAAGTCCCCGTCAATTGAGCGAGTGCAGCGACTATTGGATGAGTACGCTGCACGCATCGGCAGGGACTTTTATCACACTGAGCCGAAGAGCGACAAGGCGGTTCAGTAGAGGTGCGGCCTAAGTATTGGGTTCTCCGGGATCGACAATGATCG
>JBBSHP010000841.1:0-3010 GCA_038232555.1 Bryobacterales bacterium | reverse complement strand
GCCAATGGGCTGAAGTTGCCCATCCCCATCGTGCAGGATGCCGAAGGTGGAGGTGAACCCCAATTCCACGGCGCGCCGGGCCACGGTCAACGCATCCTGGGGATTGCGTATTCCTCCGCCCAACACAGAATTGATATTCACGTGAAATAGCGCGTGCTCGGCCAACACCTGTAGTTTCTTGTCCAGCACTTTCAGACTTTTTTTGGACACATCGTCGGGCATCACGTTATCGATGCTGATCTGCATGTGATCCAGACCGGCTTCGTTCAAAAGCCGTACACGTTGGGGGGTGAGCAGGTAACCATTCGTGATCAAAGCCGCGATAATGCCCCGGCTTCGCACGTGTGCAATCAACTCATCCAGGTCCGGATGCAGCAAAGGTTCACCACCGCTGAAGGTGATAATGGTCGTGCCCAGATCCGCCAATTGGTCCAGCCGCTCCATCATCACGGGAACCGGCACGGGCTTCGAGAAGTCGTCGTATTCGTTGCAGTAGGTACAGGCCAGATTACAACGCCGGTTCGGGATGATGTGCGCCATCACCGGGTGGTCCTTGGACGCTAAACCCTTGAGAATCATTCTCCACTCGCGGGCGCGCCGGTTGGTCCACTGTAACCTTCGCTGGTTCTTGAAACTGAGAAATGGCATCTCGAGGCGGAAGATTCTATTGAACCACATCCGGCCGGGCTCCCGCATCCAGGGAGCCAGGGTTAACCGTGATAAAGGGCCGCAGATTACGGCTTTTTCTGTTGCTCTTTGACCGGCGGCGAGGGTGGAGCAGGCTCGGCCGCATCCCCGTATTTGATCTGCGATTCAGCCTTGAACTGCTTGTAATCTTCGTATTTGACGGTTTCGCGGATACGCTGCGGGCCGGCCTTGAAGTTCAGAGTGTCATTGGCGATGGTGTAGGTTGGAAACCAGTATTTTCCGTCCACCTGCTCGCGATAGGTCTCGAATTTCGGGAATTGATTATCGGAATTCTTTTTCAGAAGACCTACGCCCCGGCCGTAGCTTTTAACAATTTGGAGGTCTTTATCGTCGACCCAAACCTGGCCTTCGAAATACCGCTTGCCCGGCTCGAGCTTCTTCGGCTTTACTGCAAAGGTGTAGCACGGAATCTCGTCCAGTTTCTGCTTTCCGAGGTAACGGATGTAGTATTGCGGAACCTCATTGGTCGTGAGCACGAACGGCTGGACATCACGCAAATCCTGCTCGTCCTCAGGAGTCAAGATAATGTTCTGCAAAGTCGTTACGGGTGCCCGGACAACCTTTTCTGTGCGCTTTCCCGAGGGGGTGAAAACGATGTCGGACACGATTTCGTACTTCCCATGCGGGTTGCCGTTCTCGTCCAGCTCCTGAATTTTGGCGGTCTGCCGGTAGGTGTAATTGCCGCGGGCCCGTGCAAATTCGGCCTCTTTGGCCGCGAACTTGTTAATGATCTCATCGATCTCGACTTGGCTCGGTTCCGTGGAACCGGCCGGCCAAGCTGGAACAGCGGTCAGTGACAATCCAGTAAATAAGACGACTGCGGGCAGAGCGAATAGACGCATGGGTATCTCCTGATTTGACGAACTTCGCGCCCCTCCGGTTTCGGCTGGCTGTGGGGGCGCTTAGAACCCGAGCAACTGCTTGGCTATGGTGATTTTCTGCATGTTGCTGGTGCCCTCATAAATGCGGCCAATCTTGGCGTCGCGATACAGCTTCTCCACGGGGTAATCTTTGGTAAACCCGACGCCTCCAAAGATCTCAATCGCCCGCGACGCGGTGGTTTCCGCTACTTGTGAAGCGAAGTACTTGGCCATCGCGGCCTCGCTCACGAAGGGCAGACCGGCGTCGCGCAACCGGGCCGCGTTGTAGACCAAAAGGCGCGCTGCCTCCACCTCGGTGGCCATCTGCGCCAGCTCAAACTGGACGCCCTGGAAATCTCCAATTCGCTTGCCAAACTGCCGGCGTACTTTTGCATATCCGATAGCATGATCCAGGGCGCCCTGGGCCAAACCGGCCATCTGGCCTCCGATTGCGATACGACCTTCATTCAACGTCTCGATAGCGATCTTGTACCCTTTCCCTAATTCGCCCACAATGTTCGCGGCCGGCACGCGGCAGTTATCCAGGATCAGTTCGCAGGTGGATGAGGCCCGTATCCCAAGCTTGTCCTCCTTCTTCCCGACCTGAAAACCCGACGTCTCGCGCTCCATCAGAAAGCACGTGATCCCGCGATAGCCCGACTCCGGTTCCGCATTCGCAAAAAGGAAAAAAAGCCCGGCTTCGGCCGCATTGGTAATCCAGAGTTTGCGTCCGGTGATGCGGTAAGCATCCCCATCCAGAACCGCCCGGGTGGTCAGGGCAAACGCATCGGATCCCGATCCCGCTTCCGATAGCGCGAATGAGGCCAGAGTATCGCGTGCGAGCAGGGGCAGATATTGCTGCTTGAGTTCGACATTGCCCCAGCGCAACAGGATGTTGTTGGCAATCGTGTTCTGCACGTCGGCAATCACCGCTGCGGATGGATCTACCGCGGCCAGTGCTTCCACTGCCAGCACCGACTGGAAAAAGCTACCGGCCTGTCCGCCGAACTCCTCCGGAATCTCAATCCCCATCAGACCGAGATCGAACATCTCACGGATCAGGTCTGGGCGGAAGACCCCCGCTTCATCCATCTCCCGAACATGCGGGCCAATCCGTTCGCGGGCGAACCGGCGCACCACCGACTGAAACATCCGCTCTTCTTCGGAGAGGACTGTCAGTGGCGAGCTTACCGCGCCGGATTTTTCTGAGACGCTCAGCATGCGGTGCGCTTACTCGCCATTGGCGCTACGAAAGGTGGTCCAGGGGTGCGAGGGCAAGTCGCGTAATAAGTCTTTCTGCCAGGCGAATTCGGGGTGCTTCTGCAAATGTTCGGCGGCGTGGAAATCGATACCGCAGGAGTGGCCCATGGCAGCCGTGAACGACATCTGTTTCACAAGTGCCGCATCCGCCGCTTTATTTTGAACGGCGCCGGCGATCCCGT
>JBBSHP010000840.1:0-3014 GCA_038232555.1 Bryobacterales bacterium | reverse complement strand
CTCGATCGTGTGCGCCGCCTCCCGCTGCAGTTCCACGAAATCGGTCATCGCCAGATTATTCTCGAACGGAAACGGATACGGCGGATTCAAGAAGCCAGCAGCTACCAAACCGGCCGCCAGGGATGCCACACCAATGTTCCGCCAAAGCCCGGACAGCATTGCAAACGCAGCAGCCATGGCGATGTACAAGATCGGTAGCACGGGAACCAGGTAGCGCTCCAGTTCCGCTCCACCCAACACGCTGACCAGCACGATATGCGCAATAGCGAACATCCCGGCGATCTGCCAGTCTGAGCGCCAGAACGTCCGCCAATGCTGGCGAGCGGCAATCAACCCCAGCGTCCCGATCCACCGGAAATCCGCGATAAAGAGATAGTAAATTCGCCGGATCAGCGTCAAACACACGCGTACCGGATGCAGCGCGTAACCCACGTTGTAGTGTGCAAATCCAGGATCGCCCAGGATGTGTCCCGTTCCTCTCCACAGCACCGCCAGCCATACCGCCAGCACCACCAACGGCGCGAGGTAAAATGCCGCCTCTTTCACTTGCCGCCTGGTGAGCAGCACTGCCAGCAAGATCAACGGCAGCACAATTCCGGTCTCTTTCGCCAGCACCAGCGCGGTACAGGCCAGTGCCGCCCAGGCATGCCGTCCCTGCAGGAACAGCCACAACGCCGCTACACTGCCTGCCATGGCCGGCATGTCGAGTTGAGCCATCATCGACTGTGTGTAGAACAGCGGATCCACCAGCAGCAACACCACTGCCATGATTGCGGGTGCGCCAGGGAATCCGCCGCATAACCGGATCGCCAGCAGAAAACTGAACAAGACCCCGGCCGCCCCAATCAAAAGCATGGCGGCGCGAGTGGCGGGGATCGAATAGCCGAAAATTGTCCAGACTCCAGCCAGCCACGCCATCACTCCAGGCGGATGCACGTTCGGCACAGTCGAGTGCGGGATCCACGCACCATCCCGCTGGATATCGAGCGCCGCGGGCACAAACTGGCCGAGCTCATCCCAGAAGTACGGCAGCGTGAAGAACGGACTGTGCGCTAAAAAAAGCGCCAGCCCGAGCCAGGCAAACAGCAGTAGATAGGAACTGGTTCGGGTGCTGCGCGTTTGTTCCCGGGGTCCTTCAGATCCCGCGAACGGTTCGCCGGCACGCATTTCCACAGATCTGTGCCAGCACCCTGGTCTACTGAATTACGGAACCTTGCGCCTGCCCCTGGGGCTCCAACCGGATCTCTCCAAAGGTGGCCTCGTACTGGCTGCTGTTCTGCTGAAGAACGTTGAACAGCGCCTTGGCCTGCTGAGGACTCAGGTAAACGCCCTGAAAATTGAAGATGGACACGGCATCGGGCGAGGTCTGGTTGATCGTGCCGAACATCAGGAAAAAATCCCAGAGATTCACGCGAACCTGTACGCTGTTCGCGTAACTCTCTCGATAATCGTTAGTGTTCGACAACTGGATCTTGGGCTGTGGCTGCGAGGGCGTCATACGTGAACTATCTTGACACACACAATTTCGACAAACCTACGCCGCTACTGGATTTTGCTGCTAACCGGTGCCGGCTGGCTGCCCTGCGTGCGGAACTCGTATTGCTGAATTTCCATGGCCGCTCTGCCTTCCTCATAGCGCACCACCCGGCCGCGAGCCACCAGTTTCAGGGGAATCGTAGCGTTCAATTGCACTGGCCAACTGATGTTCAGCTCCAGCCGCCGGCCCGGGACCAGCATCTGGTCGGTACTGAACAGCACTCCATTGCTGCTCATATTCAGCGTCCTCCCGTTCCCGATCTCTTCATGCTTCTTGCTGAGAATTTTGTACCGGACTTCCCGCTCGATCGGGAACCGGTCGGACTTCCGGCGGTCGTTCTTGTTTTCTCCAGTGCTCACAGTTCCCTCGGTCGTCATTCTTCTTAATGGCATATGCTGACATCACTAGATTGCCGCATCGCGAGCACGGCAACAATAGCCGGTTCCTCCCACTTTTGGTAGTACCCGGTTACGTAAAACTTGGCACAAGGCCGGTACTATTGGTCAGAACGTACTGAAGAGACTAGGACTCAGCCTCATTCGAATTCGGCTGACTGCGTCGCCGGCGGATCTCCTCGAGACGCTCACCGATGCGCTTCTCCGTGCCTCGACCGGTCGGCTCATAAAACGTTTTTCCCTTCATCGAGTCCGGCATACACGGCATCTCCGTCATCGCGTCGGCAGCATTGTGAGCGTGCTCATACCCTTTCGCGTAGCCCCACTGTTTCATAGCCTGAGTAGGCGCGTTGCGCAGGTGCAAGGGGACCGGCTCGGCCCGATGCGTCGCCACCTCTTCCATCACCCGGTTCAGGGCGCGATACGCCGCATCGGACTTAGGCGCGATCGCGAGGTAAATCGTAAGCTGCGCGAGCGCCAGATCGCCCTCCGCCTCCCCCAGAAAGTGCGCGGCCTGCATGGCCGCTACGGCTTGCTCCAGAGCCTTGGGGTCGGCTAGCCCGATGTCCTCGATCGCCATCCTCATCAGCCGGCGCGCGATGTACAGCCGGTCCTCCCCCGCCGCCAGCATGCGTCCCAGCCAGTACAGCGCCGCGTCCGTGTCGCTCGATCGCACCGATTTGTGCAGAGCCGAAATCAGGTTGTAATGCTCTTCGCCTGACTTGTCGTAGAGCAGCATCTTACGTTGCAGCGAGTCCTCAATAGCTTGCTCAGTGATTTCGCCGGAAGCGGACGCGGACGCCGCCAGTTCCAGCAGGTTATGCGCGGTGCGTGCGTCGCCGTTCGAGTAAATGGCAATCTGCTCCAGCAGCTGGTCGGACGCCGTAGCTCCCACTGCCGGCAGAGCCCGCTGCAGCAGGCTGACGATTTCGGATTCCGTCAACGGCCGCAGCGCGTACACCTTGGATCGGGACAGCAGCGCCGAGATAATCTCGAAGGAGGGATTCTCGGTGGTGGCCCCGATCAGCGTCACATCACCCCGCTCCACATACGGCAAAAAGGCATCCTGCTGCGCCTTGTTG
>JBBSHP010000839.1:0-3014 GCA_038232555.1 Bryobacterales bacterium | reverse complement strand
GTAACAGACCTGCTTAATATGGAGATCCACCCAATGGTTCTGCCGGACCCCCTGCGAACATCATCCATCCCTCACGTAGCCGTGTGCATTTGTACGTTCAGGCGCCAAGAATTGCTTCAGAAGGTGCTGGATCGTTTAGAACAGCAAACCACGGACAGCAGGTTCACGTTCTCGGTTGTTGTATGCGATAATGACTCGTCGGAATCTGCCCGATCGTTGGTCACTCAGTTCGCTAATCGGTCACAGGTGGCCGTAGAATACGTTGTGGAACCGCAGGAAGGCATTGCCCGTGCTCGCAACAGGGCCGTTGCGGCGGCCGGGGGCGACTACATCGCGTTTCTTGACGACGACGAGATCCCGGAACACGAATGGTTGCTGTCGCACTTTGAAACATGCAGCAAGTACGAGGCAGCCGGTACGCTGGGGTCGACCTTGCCGGTATTTACGAGCAATACGCCAGCTTGGATCGTTAAGGGCGCGTGGTACCGACGACGTCGTCATACAACCGGAACTGTTATGGACTGGACGCTTGGCCGCACGGGCAATACATTACTAAGCAAACGGCTTTTTCCCGTAGGGGAAGTGCCGTTCAATCCGGCTTTCATTAGCGGTGAGGACCAGGATTTCTTCAGAAGGCAAATCGCGAAAGGACACAGGTTTGTCTGGTGCGATGAGGCGATAACAAAAGAAATCGTACCAGCTTCTCGGTGGACGGCTCGGTATTTGATCCGGAGATCGTTCATTCGTGGGAAAATGACGGCACAACATGCAACCATTCGATGGTTTCACTTCGTGAAATCCAGCGCCGCCATTCTGATTTATTGCGTGCTGGCCCCATTGTTCTTTCCTTTCAGTCGCCACAAGGCAATGGAGTACTTCATAAAGATCTTCGACCACGCTGGGCTGTTGCTTGGCGCCTTGGGAGTGGATCTGACGCCTCAATCCTACGCGCCCCGTGAGCGACTGCATCCTCCACACCGGAACTCCGCTCGGAGGGTAAAAACATGCAGCACCACAAATCTACCTGAATCATAAGCGATGCCGGGCATAGTAGTCATTATCGACAAGACAGCGGTGTCTACCTTGCAGGCGCCTCTTGCCCAAATGATGGCCGCGATGAGCACCGATGGTCCCTACGAGCAGCGAACGGTTTTAGCTCCGGCACTGGGCTTGGCTGCTGGTTGGGTAGGCCTCCGGGATGGACATAACGGTCCAGGCGTCTACTCGGATCCGCAGCGTGACACAGTAATCCTGCTTTCCGGGGAATGTTTTCCGGCAGCAAGCGGATCAGGCATCCGAGCATCAACGGAAGGGGCGGACCATTCGATGCATTGGCTGCTCGAAGAATACAACAAGGTTGGGGAACAATGCCTCCGACGATCTGATGGCCTGTTCGCGGGAGTGCTTATAGATAAACGCGAGAAGAAAACTTTGGTGTTCAACGATCGATATGGAATGGAGCGAGTTTACTTTCACGAAGCGCGAGATTTCTTCTATTTTGCCAGTGAAGCGAAAGCGTTGCTTCGCGTTCTGCCAGAAGTGAGAGAGTTCGACGAGGATGGCGTAGCCGATTTCCTATCTTTGGGCTTTACCACGCAATGGAGAACGCTCTTCCGGAATGTCCATCTCATGCCGGGCGGATCCGTTTGGTCAATCAGGAATGGTACATGCGTCAAGAGTCAGTACTTCGCACGATCTGAATGGGAGGCCCAGCCACTCCTGACTGCCGAGAGTTTCGAGCGAAATCTGAGCGAGACCTTCCCCCGTATTCTTCCACGTTATTTGAGCGAGCATTCGAAACTTGGGATTGCGGTCACCGCCGGGCTTGATACACGGATGATCATGGCCTGTCTGGGGACCGATGAACCGGCGCCAGTCACTTATACTTTTGTAGGGGAGTCAGGCAAACCTCTCGACGCTACGATCGGCAGAAAGATCGCGGATGTTTGCCGGTTGAGACACCACGTCATCGGGCTCGAATCGGACTTTTTCTCCGACTTTGCGTCTTTTGCCGATCGCACCGTGTTCCATACAGATGGTACGTTTGGAGTGACAGGAGCGCATGAGATTTATTTCAACGCACGAGCTCGCGAATTAGCACCTATACGGCTTACTGGAAACTACGGGAGTGAGGTGCTTCGTCGAGTGTCCGGGTTCAAACGGTATACGCTCGCGCCGGGGCTGCTCACGCCTGAGTGTCGTGCCCGGATGAAAGGAACCGATGACGAGATACGCAGTGGGAATTCCGCCTCATTTGCCGCATTCCAAGCAGTTCCGTGGCGGCTTCATGGCAACTATGCCGCCAATCGATCGCAGCTTGTCCTTCGAACGCCTTACCTCGACGCGGAGCTGGTCGCGCTCGCCTGCCAACGTCCTGACGACCTCCGAGGCTCGCCCAGCCCAGCTACTCGCCTCGTGAACCACGGTAACCCGTATCTGGCCAGAATTCCTACTGATATGGGCTTCCTCGGGAATGCCGGCCGCACTCGTCAGGCGCTGCGGTACGCCTGGAATCGAAGTTGGTTCAAGCTCGACTACTATCACACGGCGGGCTTACCTGGTCGGCTGTCCATGTTCGACCCAACACTTGATTATTTCGGCCAGCGTATTCCGCTTTTTGGCAAGCACAAGTTTCTGCATTACCGCCGCTGGTTCCGCACGCGTTTACGTGATTACGTTCGCGAAAGACTCCTGGACTCCGACACGTTAGCTATGCCCTTCTGGAACGCCCCGGTCGTGGGGCGGATAGCGGAGGACCACTTAGCCGGACGTCAAAACTACGAAACCGCTATCGACGCGGTAATCACGCTCGCAACGGTGAAACGGCTGCTTTTGAGTTTCCCTAGTTCTGAGCGTCGGTAAACGTTGCACGGAATAGATCACCCTGCCGATGCATCAAATCAAAACGATTGCTTGGGAGGATCAAATCGAAATGCATAGTGCAGAAGTGTATGCGACACAATGCACCTCTTGGGACAAAGCCGCCCGCTTGACTATGAACGCTTATAGTAGCG
>JBBSHP010000838.1:0-3015 GCA_038232555.1 Bryobacterales bacterium | reverse complement strand
GAATGCCCAGGGTGTGCGGGCCGGGCCCTAATTTCTGGGCGGAAAAATCGGCGAGAAATCCGGTATGCGTGCAGCTGCCGCAGCTCGAGGAATGCGAAGCTTCAGTCCGCGCCAACCCGTAGCTAGCGGGTTGCGGGATTCCGTCAATCAGTATTTCTACTCCGGCGGCCGGACGCGCGGCCAGAGCGTCGACCGCCCAGCCCTCAATTCTCAACTCGCCATCCAGGGATATCACGGCTCCCGGCTTGGCTCGTCTCGTGTTGATCCTATCGATGGAGAATCGGGGAGCAGCGTTCCAACGAGGAAGGCGAAGAGTGAGGGAATCCAAAGGGACGGCCGGCGGTGGCACGAGGCCGAGGATGCGCTCACCGTGTTCTTCTACGACCAAATCGGGTTTTTCCATTTCCACGAAGCGCCGGAAAGCCGCATCGGAAGCAACCAGCCAGGCAAAAAAGGAGCGGGCAAAATGCGGTGCCAGCGGTTGGGATTCCGGGGAGAATAGCCACGCGATAAACGCGGAATCGTGAAACACCAACAGGCGGCGGCGCTGGCCAGGCGTTTGAAGCGCATATATTCCCTTGCTGGGGTTCAATGCGGGATCGAGGCCCTTGGGCCACTGCGACTCAGCCAATTGCGGTCGGCCCGGGCCAACATAGGCCAGCTCCGGCGTTGGAGCAACCGCCCTCAGGCCCAGCATGGCAGCAAGCTGGACGCGGAGAGACTGGGGTCCCGGGCGGATCTCGAAGTCCCGCCCCACGTTGGCAATCAGACCTTCTTTCCCAGTCCGACGATGAAGTGAGCGACGCCGCTGGAGAAATAAGAGAGCGACACGCTACGCCGTACCAAGGCAGTGGCAACGTAAGAATAGCGGACGATGGGTCCGGCGACCAGCTGAGGAAACATGTGCACATAGCAGGCGTAATCTGCGAAGTTGCGGGTTGGCGCAACCTCTCCCCGATACACGTCGATGGTGTAACTCATGGAGTGGAACAGAAAGAAACTGATCCCCACTGGTAACGCGATCCGGAAGATTGGGATGCCGATGTGTAGCGTGCGCAGAAGCGGTTCGAACGATCGGACCAGGAACTCACCATATTTGAATACGACCAAAATCAAGACATTTCCGCACAGGGAAGCGACCAGCACGGATTTCTGCCAACGGGAGCGTACCCCGCCAGGCTCTAGCGAGCCCCCACGGGAAATGAGGAGCGCGGCAACAAAATCCGCGGCGGTGGTGGCGAGAAACAACAGGACGAGGTAGCGCTCGCCCCAGAAATAGAACACGAGGCTGACAAACAGGAGGAAGGCGTTGCTGAGCTGAAACGAGAGAGGTGACGGACATCCGAGGTGGACCGGCAGGAAGAACAAGCCGTGATAGAGGAGCAGGACAAGCGGAAGAAAACAAAACAGGAAGATTACGGAACTGAAGACCATTCCGAAAAATGGTAGCACCCCATGGTGTAAATTGAACTGTGTAAACGGCCCTCGAAAGGATCACACGGAGGGGAGAGGATCGGCAAGCAGGATTTTATTTGGCGTCCCGCCAATTCTCGCCGATCCCGACGTCCACCACAAGCGGAACCTCCAACCGGTAGACGGCCTCCATCTCGCGTTTCACCATCTTTGCGAGGCCGGCGGCCTCTTCAGGAGGCGCCTCAAACAGCAGTTCATCGTGTACCTGCAGCAGCATCTTGCTTTCCAGTTTGGCCCCGGTCAATTCCCGGTCGATGCGAATCATGGCTACCTTGATCAGGTCCGCGGCGGTGCCCTGCAAAGGAGTGTTGACCGCGATCCTCTCGGCAAACGAGCGGGCATTCGGATTGCGCGAATGCATGTCGGGGATGGGCCGCTTGCGCCCAAACAGAGTGAGAGTGAGGCCCGTTTGGCGAACCTCGGCCACGGTCTCCTGGATCCACTTTTTCACCCCGGCATACAGTTCGAAATAGGTTCGAATGTATTCTTCGGCTTCCTTGCGATCGATATTGATCGAAGCCGCCAGGCCGAAAGGGGTCTGGCCGTACACGATGCCGAAGTTAACTGCCTTGGCGGCCCGGCGCATATCCGGCGTGATCATCAGAGGTGGAACCCTAAACACCTCGGCGGCCGTGCGAGTGTGGATGTCCTCGCCGTTACGGAAGGCGGCGAGCAGCACCGGGTCGCGCGACATGTGGGCCAGCAGCCGTAGTTCAATCTGCGAATAGTCCGCGACCACCAGCTTCCAACCCTCGCGAGGGACGAAGGCAGCCCGGATCTCACGCCCGAGTTCTGTCCGGATCGGGATGTTCTGCAGATTCGGATTCGAAGACGATAGCCGGCCCGTGGCCGCTCCCGATTGATTCAGGGTAGTGTGCAAGCGGCCACTGTCGCGGTCTATCAGCAATGGCAAGGCATCCACGTAAGTGCCCTTCAGCTTCGAGAGTTGCCGGTAGTCGAGAACCTTGCGCGCGATCTCATGCTCAACTGCCAGCGTTTCCAAAACGTCCGCCGCGGTGGAGATGACCTTCCCCTTGCCGTACTTGACGGGCGCCGGCAGGTTCAAGTCCTCAAACAGAACTTTGCCGAGTTGTTGTGGCGAATTGATATTGAAGGTCTTACCCGCCGCGGCGTAAATCTCCGCCGAGAGACGCTGGAGTTCGGCGTCCATACGCCCGGAGAGAAGCTTCAACTGCTTCGGCTCAATCCGGATACCGTTTTGCTCCATGCGGGCCAAAACGGTGGTGAGGGGCAGATCGATCTCCTGGTAGACCTGCCGCAGCCCCTGCGCGTCAATCTCCGGAATCATGCGCTCCGCCAGGGTCAGAGCGCAATCGGCTTGCTGCTCGGCCGCGGCGCTCAATTTGCGGTCCAGGTACTTCTCGGCCAGCGCCTCCGGCGTACAGCCGGCGGGATCGGAGTGCAATAAAAAGGCGTACAACATCACGTCGTGATCGAATCCAGCCGGGTCCACTCCGCGTTTTCGCAGCTCAACCAGCAGTGTTTTGACATCGTGGGCGATCTTGGGACGGGACGAATCTT
>JBBSHP010000837.1:0-3016 GCA_038232555.1 Bryobacterales bacterium | reverse complement strand
TCCGATCGTAAACAGCACGGAAGTAACTGCGGCACCCACCGCAACATCGCTCCATTTGATGCTTACATCGGGCAGGACTTTGTAGATCACGGCAAATAGAACTGTAATTACCAGGAAAGATAACAGCACATTTGCGATGTGCAGCACATACTCAGGGACGGGTAAAAGCCCGTGCATAAATGTTCCCATCGCACTCAACACAGCATTCACCACCAGCGACACTAACAACAAAAAGCCAACACCCAAAACCATCGCAAACGATACAAAGCGCTGTCGCATGTAGCGGAACACGCTGGTTAGGCCCGTTTGATCCGGCTTTAGGGGCACGTGCCAAATTGTGTTCAAGGCATCCGAGAGTTCCATCACAACAGACGAGGCGCCGAAGAAGAGCGTAAGTAGTCCGATGATTGTAGCGATGATGCCACTCGAGGGTTCCCGCGATGCTTTGATTAAATCTTGAATGGCCCGCGCCCCTTCTTCACCTACCGAATCGCGAATCTGCCAGACCAGCTCCCCTTGCACCGCTTGCTTGCCGAACGCGAGGCCTGCTACAGCCAGTACAACTAACAGCAGCGGCGCCAACGAAAGTGCGGTATAATAAGCCAACGAGGCACCCAGCCGCGGCACGTTGTCTTCGCTCCACGCCGCATATGTGTCTTTGAGTAGTCCCCCGACCTGACCGCGATCTGTCCACAGCATTCGAAAATGCCGGAAGATGTCGCGGGATGTCTTCTCTTCGCAAAATTCGGGCTTTTTGTCTTCCGAATGAGAGCCTTGGGATCGCATAGCCGATGGCATAGCTAATGTTACACGCTACTTTGGAAAGATTTACCCGCTAATTTATCTGATTGGGCAGGCGCGCTGTTTTTCGCCTGAAACGGTTCCCAATCCTTTGTAGTCTCACTTACGGGTGTAGAGCACGTGCTGTGCCACCCGCCATCCGAGTTGTTGCGCATTACTTGGTTAATCAAACAGCGATGAAATCTCTAGGTATGCAGCGTGCGGTCGCCCTGTGAACAGCGAACCACCCCGGCTTTTCAAAAGTTTCTTGCAAGGCGGTTTTGAGTGTTCCACCCATCGCCTAAGAGATGGGCGTCGGCTGGATATTATTGCCTCTACCGGGCACGATCTGTTCGCGTTCAAAGATTATCGGGCATTGAGTGAGTTTGGAATCAAGACGGTTCGCGACGGTGTTCGTTGGCACCTGATAGAGCAACATCCGAATCGATTCGACTTCGCGTCGTTTGTGCCTATGTTGCACGCAGCAGGAAGCGCCGGCACTCAGGTAATTTGGGATCTCTTCCACTACGGGTGGCCCGATGATCTGGACATATTCTCATCGGAGTTCGTGGATCGTTTTGGCCAATTTGCTTACGCGTTCGCAAAGGTCTTAGAAAAAGAAGCAGACGCCCCGGCATTTATTTGTCCGGTGAATGAGATCTCCTTTACGTCCTGGGCGGGTGGCAGTGTTGAGTACCTGAATCCCTTCATGAGAGGTCGCGGATTTGAGCTGAAGAAGCAATTAGTCCGGGCGAGTATCGCGGCCGTGGATGCGATCCGGGCGATTCTGCCCAGCGCCCGATTTGCGGCCTGCGAGCCGGTAATTCACATTCAAGCCGACCCCGCCCGTCCAGCGGACCGCGCAGCGGCCGAGGCCTATCGGCTCGCTCAGTTTCAAGCTATGGATATGCTGTCGGGAAGGTTGGAGCCGGGCTTAGGAGGTGGCGAGAAATATCTTGATGTCATCGGCCTGAATTATTACTCAAATAACCAGTGGTTACACAATGGCCCGACCTTGGACTGGAAAGATTCATCGTATTATCCATTCCGCGAAATGGCGCGGGAGGTCTTCGTCAGATATGGCAGACCGCTATTCGTGGCTGAAACCGGAATAGAGGGCGATAAGAGGCCGGAATGGCTGGCTTATATGGGCGGTGAGGTTGAGGCAGCTCAGGCGGCGGGCGTTCCGATTGAGGGCCTGTGTCTCTATCCGATTGTCAATCATCCGGGCTGGGACAACGACCGGCATTGCCATAACGGGCTTTTGGATTACCCGGACCAACGCGGAAACCGCGAGGTTTTTCAGCCTCTCGCCCGTGAGATAGCAGTACAGCAAACCATGTTTGCGAAAGGTGAGGTTATGGAAAATATAAACGGTTCTGTCGACTGTGACAACGTATCCCGAGCGCCGCTATCCAGTGGCTCGGATGTGTTGTCTCCTATTCAATCGGATCTTATCTGCCTTTCGCATCTGCGTTGGGGCTTTGTCTACCAACGCCCGCAACATCTATTAAGCCGCTTCGCGAAAGTTACTCGCGTCTTCTTTGTCGAAGAGCCTGTCTATTCGGGCGGTGACCCACGACTGGAAATCCGAGTCGACCCTGAAAGCGGTGTATACGTCGTCACGCCACAGCTTGGCGATCACCTGTCTCCGATCGAAGTCGATCTCGCCCAAGAGAAGCTCATCGCACAGTTGGTCGAGATGGCTCGGATCAAAGACTATTTCCTGTGGTATTACACTCCGATGGCGATGGGCTTCACTCATGAACTGACTCCCTCGCTGGTAATTTACGACTGCATGGATGAACTTTCGGCCTTTCAGGGTGCTCCGCCTGCACTGCGTGAACGGGAGAAGCAGTTGTTCGCTCTAGCCGACATGGTTTTCACCGGTGGCCAGACGCTGTTTGAGGCGAAGCGCGAGCAGCACCCGGATGTGCATGCGTTTCCGAGCAGCGTGGACGTTCCGCATTTCGCGCAAGCACGGGCGTCCAAACCCGATCCCGCCGATCAGGCTCAAATTCCTCATCCTCGGATTGGCTATTGCGGAGTCATCGACGAAAGAATGGACCTCGCGCTTCTCGCGCAGGTGGCCCAAGCGCGGCCGGACTGGCACTTGGTAATGGTCGGCCCCGTCGTCAAGCTCGATCCCGCAGTCCTGCCCGCTATGAGCAACATCCATTATTTGGGTGCCAAGAGTTATAAAGAGTTGCCGGATTACCTCAGAGGCTGGGACGTC
>JBBSHP010000836.1:0-3024 GCA_038232555.1 Bryobacterales bacterium | reverse complement strand
GTTCGGCACGCAATCCCTCACCGGCATTGCGCTGAACGGGGGGTCCGCCAACTGGGGCGTGCTCAGCAATACAGAGGTCGCGATGGGCCGCTATCTCACCGAAACCGAGGTGAGCCATGGAGTAGCGGTTGCCGTGATCGGGAACGATCTGAAAGACCGGCTTTTTGGAGGAGGGGACCCCATCGGGAAAACGATCAAGATTGACGGCCGGCCTTTCACGGTGATCGGAGTCGCCAAGGCTAAAGGAAGCGCCTTTGGGCAGTCGCAAGACGGCTTTGTTGATATTCCCATTGGCACGTATTTCCAGATCTACGGGTCGCGTACCGGCATTCGTTATTCCGCCTTAGCGCGAGGCCAGAGCGTGCTGGAACAGGCCCAGGACGAGATGCGTATGTTGATCCGGGCGCGCCGCCATCTTCGGCCTGGGCAGGATGATACTTTCGCCGTAATCAGTTCGGACGCGTTCGTCGCAGCTTGGGACAGCTTAACGGGAGCGATCGCCGCCACCGCAATCGGAATCGTAAGCGTGTTCATGCTGGTGGGAGGCGTGGTGATCATGAACATCATGCTCGCAGTGGTGACGGAGCGTACACGCGAAATCGGCATCCGTAAGTCAGTGGGCGCCAGACGGCAGGATATCCTGAATCAATTTCTGGTGGAGGCATCTATGCTGTCCGGGATGGGCGGCATTATCGGCGTGCTGGTGGCGTGGTCTGTGGCCGTTCTGGTCAGGAATGTGACTGCGGTTCCGATGGCGGTGCCTGCCTCAGCGGTGATTACGGGTGTGACATTGTCGACCATTGTAGGGCTGTTCTTTGGCGTCTATCCTGCACAACGGGCTTCCAAGTTGGATCCCATCGAAGCTTTGCGGGCGGAAGCGTGAGCCTCTCATCCATTCTCATTACGATTAAACTTGCTCTCGGTACAGTTCGCGAGCATAAGCTCCGGTCCTTCCTGACCGTGTTGGGAGTGATCATCGGCACGGGTACCATCATCGGGGTTGGTTCGATCATTGCAGGGCTCGACGGCGCGATTACGGGCGTCATCCGAAGTTTTGGGACCGAAACAGCGATCATTTTGAAATTCCCTGTCGGATTTGGTCAGCGTTTGTCCTCTGAGGATCTGCAACGGAAGCCGCTTACCTACGCAAACGCACAAGCCATAGAAGAGCGCTCCCCCAACGTAGAGCGCGTCAGTCCTTACCTCTTTCCAGGTGGATTCGGCCCACAGATCAACGTCGCGCGTTACAAGGGCAACGATCTGTACCAGATCCAGATCGGAGGAACAGAGGAATCTTACACCGCCGGCGGCAACGCCGAAATGAAAGAGGGCCGGTTCTTTACCGAAGCGGAGAACCGGCACCACATGCCTGTGGTCGTGGTTGGGGAGGATGTGCAGAAATCCATGATGGCCGGCGAGGTTCCTGTGGGGAAATGGATTCAAGTGAACGGGCACTCCCTGGAGATCATCGGCGTCATGAAGCGCCCGGCGGCCTCGTTTCCAGGCCAGGATGACCGGCGTTTTCTGATCCCATATTTCACGATGCACAAGATGTTTCCGAATGCCAAAGAGAACATGCTGGTGCTGGTAGCCAAACCCGGTAAATTGGCTCTGGCCATAGATGAGGCACGCGCCGTGCTTCGCCAGGAGCGCCACGTTCCACCGACCAAGCCGGATAGCTTCTTCATCTCAACTTCGGAGCAGATGGTGGAACAGTTCCACAGCGTGACGGCGATGGTCGCGCTGGTCATGGTAGTGCTCAGCTCCATTGGTCTTTTGGTGGGCGGGATCGGAGTGATGAACATCATGCTGGTATCCGTGACGGAACGCACGCGGGAGATCGGCATACGCAAAGCGATCGGCGCGCGACGGTCCGATATCGTGCTGCAGTTCTTAACCGAGGCCGTGGTCCTCACCGGGCTCGGCGGCCTGATCGGCATGACATTCGGGTGGTCCGTATCAATGATCTGCCGGCTGGTATTTCCGGCCCTGCCAACGTCTGTGCCGCTCTGGGCTGCCGTGCTCGGGTTCTTCGTCTCGGTGGCGGTAGGAGTGTTTTTTGGAATTTGGCCGGCTAACAAGGCAGCCCGGTTGGACCCCGTCGTGGCGTTGCGGTACGAGTAGACCGAGCTTACTTCTGCACCGTGATCAGCGTTGGCGCTGACGATACTCCACCCACCTGAACAACCACCATTTGATCGCCGTTTGCCGTGCTTTGAGGAACCTGTACCTTGATCTGGTAGACGCCCGGTGCGTCGGGTATAACGGTGGCGGAAGTCACCGGGGCGTCTTCACCGCCGATAGTAACCCGCGGAAGGTTGGCTAGGTTGACCGCCTGAGTTGGCATCTGCCCCGCAATCAAAGGCGGGTTGGTTTGGCCCAGACCGGTGCCGTAGAGGACAATCGTCTCTCCTGGCACAACCGGCGTGGTGGGACCGGACGCAGCGAGTCCGGCTTTCCCGACCAAGCTGCCATTCGCATGCAGGGCCGATACGTACTTGCCGTCCAGAGTCAGCAACTGCGGAGCGTTCGCCTGCACCGTGATAGGGGTCTGCTTGGTAATTCCCGCTGGGTTCTTGACCTGGACTTGAACCGTTCCAGGCGAGACATCCCCAGGTAGCAGAAAATTTAACTGGGTGGGACTCACGTAGCCTACATAGGCCAATCTGGGAGCTCCGTTAAACGTGAGAATGACACTCACGCCATCGAGTGAAACCGGCAGCCCGCCACTCGTAAAATCGCCGTCGTTCCAGGCACGTTTGGTCACACCCAGGTCCGAACCATAAATCGTCACCCATGAATTGGGTGCGATGGGACCGGCTACCGATGTCGCAGCGCTCACAATATTTCCCGCAGTGACCGACGGCGGGCCGGAATGACAGGATTCAACTGGACGCTAGCAGCCCGTGGCAGAAGTGAGTGTTTTCAGACGGTGAGACGAAGGGGAGTCACCTGAAATTCGTCGAACCTGTCAGCGGCGGCATCGGTTCCAACGGAGCTTTGCGGCACAAAGTGCTCCGATGC
>JBBSHP010000835.1:0-3025 GCA_038232555.1 Bryobacterales bacterium | reverse complement strand
GTGCTGGCTGCGTAATTACAAACGAGAGGTTTGTTTCCACTTCGATTCTCTTGTCAAACTTTGCACCAGAGCCCCATACTTCACGTAACTCAGATTCCGCATCAAATTATTGGAAACGCGGATATCGTATTGCATCGCGTTGAAGTGCTTGGGAAGGCGCGCATCGTAGCTGCCGGGAGTTCCCAGCCCGTAGTAGTCGTACCCTTCCAGCATCAGGCCGAAGCTTGAATCCTCAATGATGTTGTCGTGAATGTCGTAGCCGCTGGTTGACCGGGGAGCGCCCCCGCCGAAATTATAGGAGCGGATAAACATAGCTTGTCCGTTCTGGCCGCTGCCTGCGTAGCCGTGCCGGAAGAGATTCCCCGCAATGGTTACATCCTGGCTTTCCTTGAACTCCAGTTGGTTCTTTACGTCGATTCCCGCGGGATGCGGTACCGCGATCCATGCGGCGTCTTTGTCAAAATAGTTTCCGGAGATCTCCACGTTTCGGGTGACTAGGAATGGCTGCGAGGAATCGCCGCCCGCAATAATGTTTTCCGTTGCAGCCATGAAGTGATTGTTTTTGATTGTGATGGGGCCGGCGCTGGTATTCCAGTAGATCGCGTGGTCTTCATTTCCGAAACCGGGGGCCGCGATATTGGAAATATCTGAATCGTAAATTGCCCATGCGTTCGCGTCCAGCTGGAAGCCGTTCGCGACGTTGAGCATCCCAGCATCCCTATGGACATACACACCCGCAAACACGAAATCATGCGGCATCGCGGCAAGGGTGGCGTTTAGGCCGGGCGAGATTGCGACTATCGTAAACGGGTTGTCGTAAGTCGTCGGAATGGTGCTGATCTCGCAACCGAAAAAAGCATAATGGTGGGCCGATCTCGCCGCCATCGACTTGTTGGCGTAGTCGTTCGTAATTACAGCGGTGTTGTTGTTGGAGTTACTCAATCGCGCCGGGGATGCGGCGTTATGCGGGTAATCCTTCGGAAAGGCGCGCTGTCCAAAGGTGAGGCTGGGCGCTCCGTCCGCGATTACCCGTACCCAACCCTTTTCAGCGCGGGACGGCAACACGATCTGATTGTTGGAAATGAAGCCGAGCGGTAAGTGAATGTCCGTTCCCCCTACAGCCACGCTCGCAATGTAATGGGCCAGGGTGTCGTTCACACAACCTGCGGGAACACCCACGGAAAGACAGAGAATGACGCTGGTGGTCGCGGCCGGTATCCGGGTAGCCGGATCCGTTTGCAGAAGCCGCGTGCCATAGGTGTGGCTGGGAGTTCCCCCATAGTAACTTGGGGTTGCTAGCGCCGCGGTGGAAACATTGCCCGGCGTTGGTCCGCCAATGGCCCGCGCCATGGTGCTGAGATAGCCGGTGGTGGTTCCGGATTGGACGGACCGCGCGGTGAGTGAAAGTGTGTAGACGGTGTCCGCCACGGCGGGATTGATGGCTACGGTGAGCTGTTCTTCGTCCACGCTGTAGCCCGCGGCGGTAGGCAAATCGAACGTATGAATTGTTGCGCCCTGCATGACGGTGAGGCGTGCGTTTATGCCCATCGTCCGGGTGTAAGCGTAAATGTTTTGGGGTCCGGCCTTGTGCGCGGTCACCGTCCACTGCTGGCCGCATCCCGCGATCAACGCCGCGCCTGCGCCTGTGCATTGCACCCCTACTGCGTCAGATCCCAGAACGCGCACATGGTCTAAACCGTTGCCTACGCCGTTGTACAGCGGGCCGGTAAAGTCAACGCTCGTAAAGTCGTTATCCGTTTGAGCCCAGCCGAAAAAAGAATTCAGAAAGAAGATGGAGACGGTTGGGCGAACATTCGCGCCGAGATAAGTAAATCCCGAGATTCGAGAAACGGCCGGCGTCTTTCGTAGCGTGATGTCCTGGTTGTGCGTGAATGTGGGATCATTCGTCGTGGTCGCATCGTGAACCCAGTCCCCCATGGTTCCGTCCGGGTACGTGCTAGCCGCCGTGAGATCAAAGACGTTCTGCGAGTTGTAAAGGGTCTGGTCTGCCCCATGCGCCGGAATATTGACCGAAGTGATATTGATCGGGCTGGGAGCGCCAGCAAGCGGCCCCATAAACACTCCGCTGGTTTGAGCCTGGAGAGATGCGGTGAAAGCGAAGAGGGAGACAAGTTTCAGGATGTGTTCATTTTAAAACATCCTTCTTTGGCTGTTCTTGATACACCTCGGCTTGTGGGGATTCGGGGTTCGGCTGACGCTCTGGCCGGTGTAGCAAGCACCACCATCTCGGCCAGCTAACCATCACGCCGACGTAACGCTCTTGCGCGTATTTTTTAAAACCCATGCACCGCTCACCTTGGCGGGGATGCTCTCCACCGCAGGGCATTGTGAATAATCGAGACTCGCATGGATGATATGTGGTTGTTCGACAACGACCAGAAGACTCTCGTGAACGACTGAGAATGGATCTGTGATAGTGTCTCCTTAACAGGAGAAACCAAATGCCCAAAGCGATGAGATGCGGAGACGTTGTACCTGGATGCGAGTATGTCGCCCGGGGAGACAACGAAGAGGAAGTGCTGGCTGCCGCTGCTAAGCATGCCCAGAAAGATCACGGCATGGATTCCATCCCGGATGACGTTCTGACCAAGGTGAAATCGGCCATCCACAACGAGTAGCATTCCTCCGGGATCTGTCTTTCCGGATGGAAGCAGAAGTCTTAGCCACGGCACCGTTGGTCCATCCGTCTTCACAGCCGAGGACGACCCGTGCACGCATCGCCATTGCCTGCGCCGACTTCGGACGGCGCGCTAGCATAGTCAGCTTTTCTATCTCCTCAGGGGTTACGTTCAGGGGTTTTGTTGGCCGTCCAATACCCATGTGAAAGTCACTGCTGTCCAAGACAGGACAGGACCGTAAAGAAGTGGGTTAAAGGGATTGGGTTTACGGGGCGGAGTCCGGTTTTGGGAAAGTGAGGTCATGTGTGGCCTGCCGGAATCAGGAGAGCGCAAGGATGAGTTGTTCGGACTCCGGAATCAGCGGCGGTGTTTGAAAAGGATCGTCC
>JBBSHP010000834.1:0-3036 GCA_038232555.1 Bryobacterales bacterium | reverse complement strand
GAAGAAGTTGAAGAATGCGAGCATCCATTCGGAGATTTACACCCTGCGCCGGGTCCAAAAGCTATCCTAAAGACATGCGACTATTGCGGATCTGTTTGTTCCTTTGTCTCTCTCTTGCCATTAGCGGTATGCTGTTTTCGCAACCGCCCAAGCGGAAAAAACTATTGGCCATCGGGGAGGTGAAGGGATTTCAGCATGACTCGGTCTCGCACGGCCTCGCGACGATTGAGCGGCTCGGCCGGGAATCGGGTGCCTTCGACACCTACATCCGGACTGACAGCGAGCTGCTCACAAAACAAAAATTGAAGGCCGGCAATGCCAAGAACCTGGATTACTTCGAAGCCGTGCTGTTTTACACAACCGGCGAGCTCGACTTGAACGATGCACAAAAGAAGGACCTGCTGTCCTTTGTTCACGACGACGGAAAAGGGTTTATCGGAGTTCACAGCGCCATCGATACCTTCTATACCTGGCCTGAGTACGGAGAAATGACGGGTGGGTATTTCGATGGGCACCCCTGGGGAGTTTTTGACGCTCCGGTAATTGTGGAAGACCCCGCATTTCCCGCCATGAAGGCCTTCCCGGGCGCGTTTATAATTTCAGACGAGATCTACCAGGCTAAGGACTTTTCCCGCGACAAGGTTCGCGTACTGGCACGGCTGGATGCGAGCAAGCTGGATCTCACCAACCCGAAAGTAAAGCGGACCGACAAGGACTTTGCAGTCGCCTGGGCGCGCCAGTATGGAAAAGGACGTGTGTTCTACTCGACTTTCGGGCACACCGAAAGCTCGTGGGACCGGCGCGATGTGCAGACCATGTATTTGGAGGCGATCAAGTGGGCCATGGGTCTCGGTCAGCCGGATGTGACTCCGCGTCCGGCCCCCTCCAGCGCGCATTGATCATACACTAACGGACACACTCACTCAACTACCATGACACGTATACTTGCTTTTCCGATTCTCACCGCGCTATGCGCCACGGCCGCTTTTTGTCAAGGAGCCGCGGGCCCGTTCAGCGGCCGCTGGGACCTGACCATCGTCACGCCCCAAGACACCTATCCGTCCTGGATGGAGGTGGTCAACAAGGACGGCAATGCGGAAGTCCATCTGGTCGGCAGAGTAGCCAGCGTGCACTCGGCCACCGATGTAAAGCTGAATGGCTCGCATCTCTCGTTTGTGACCGACGAGCACTTTGGTAAGCCCATCAAGGTCACTTGGGAGCTTACTTCAAAGGGAGGCAAGCTAGGCGGAGTGCAGAAAAGATCTGACGGTGTGGAAGGCAAGCTAACCGGCGTCCATGCGCCCGGGCTGGATCGCAAGATGCCGGCCGCTTGGAACGATCCGGTACCACTGTTCAATGGAAAGGACCTGACCGGTTGGGAACCGCTGATCACGGAACGGGGTAAACCACCGCAGAACAATTGGAAGGCAATCGACGGCGAATTGGTGAACCAGGCGGCGGGAGCCAATATCCGGACCGCCCGCAAATTCCAGGACTACAAACTCCACCTTGAATATAATTGCCCGCAAGGCGGGAACAGCGGCGTCTATCAACGCGGCCGGTATGAAGTGCAGGTGGAATACGAACCCGCCAGTTCTAATGACAAGGCGCACGGGATGGGGTCCGTATACGGCTTCATCGCGCCTTCCCAGACGCTTCCGGCGAAGCCGGGCCAATGGGAAACCTACGACATCACTCTAGTAGGACGCAGAATCACCGTGGTACGGGATGGAGTGAAGACCATCGACAATCAGGAGATTCCCGGCATCACCGGCGGCGCACTGGACAGCCGCGAAGGCGAGCCCGGGCCCATTTACATCCAAGGCGACCACACGGGCGGGATGAAATACCGCAACATCACGATCTCCACTCCCAAGGGAAGTCATTAGCTGCGCCATCGTTGGCCGCCGCAAACGCAGAAAAAACCGCCATGCTTCGATATCTTCCTTTGAGTCTGTTCGCGCTGTGGGCCACCGTTGCTTACGAACAGACTGGTACTACGGGCCAGATAGCCGGTACCGTAACGGATCCATCCGGCGCCGTCATTTCGGGTGCGACGTTGAAGTTGGACAGCCAGGCCGGCATCCATCGCGAAACAAAAACCGGCGATGAGGGCAGCTATGTGCTCAACCTGCTCCCGCCGGGACATTAAGTCTGCAAGCGGCTGCCCCGGGTTTCCTGACTGGCGCCGCCAGAGATATCGAGGTAAAAATCACCGAATCCGTCACGGTGAATCTCGCGCTGCAGATCGGCACCACCGGCGAAGTGGTGAACGTCTCCTCGGAAGCTACCCTTCTCCAGACCAACGCACCGGTGCTTGGCAGGGTAGTGGATGAGCGGACGTTGTCCGAGCTGCCATTGGCAACTCGTAACTACACTCAGATTCTCGGCCTGTCGCCTGGAGCCTCCACCTACCTTCCCGACAATACATCGGTGGGCCGCAACTCGCAGAACATATCGGTGAACGGCGCGCGCGTCACAACCAACAATTTTATTGTGAACGGCATCGATGCAAATTCGATGGGCACAAATTCAGCGCCTTCCCTCGGCATTCCGGCCCCGGAATCGTTGCAGGAGTTCAAGGTTCAGACTTCGCTTTATGATGCCACTTACGGTCGCTCGGGCGGAGGTAATATTCAGGCCATTACCAAGAGCGGATCGAATAGCTTCCACGGAGGCCTGTATGATTTTTCCGCAACGAGAAGCTGAATGCCAACAATCCCTTTCTGAAGGCCGCGGGGGTGGCCCGTCCGGAGCTCAAGCGCAACGTGTACGGGGGCATGCTAGTACTACTGTGTTAGAAAAGAACAATTTGGTGTAGACGTGTTTTGTGGGTACCACCTCCGCGCCAGGCCCACAACAGAAACGCTTTGCGGCATTCATCGACGGTCTGGCGAAAGCCGCGGGGCATGCTGATAGCGCTGTTCCACTTAAGAACTACTGCACTGGTCTCCTGTTGCCGGGTGAACGTAAGAGCGTAGAGCCAATAGCTGCTCGTCTGGCTCCGGACAACGTTGGCCGCATGCACCAGTCTCT
>JBBSHP010000833.1:0-3039 GCA_038232555.1 Bryobacterales bacterium | reverse complement strand
AACGGCCCGGCGCAAGAGTCGTCACAATCGCGGATTCCAGATCATTGGTCGGTGGGATGGTCGTAGCGCGAATGGCGGCTTCTTGCGATTGAGCGGTCTGATCGTCAATTTTCCAGTTGTCGTTGGAGTTGATTGTGTCGCCGTTTCCATTGTGAAGTTCCAGAGTTGGGTCCGCAATTGCATTCGCGATTCCGAGAGATGGACCAATCGCTCGAACGATCACCTTTCCGGGAATAATTCCTCGAACGATGACACCACCAATCATCACATTATCGCCTGTCTGAATAAATCCCCGCGTCGAAATGTTAGCCAGCTTTGAGTCTACCCCGCGATCATAATCATAAACTTCCACTACTCCCACTCCCGTTCCCCCGTTCACTCCCCGCACGACTACCGAATAAGGCCCAGGAGCCAGTGTGGCGAGAATCATAGACTCCAAGTCGTTGGATGGATTAAACGCTGAGTAATCACCATTTGGCAGAGGTGGTTGTCCAGTGGCATCGTCAATTCTCCAGTTATCGTTAGTAACAATTGTCCCGTCGGGCTTGTGGAGTTCGAGTTTGGGATCCGCGAGCGCCCCCTTTACTCCGTAGTTTGCCAAGGACGGGCCAATTGCTCGAATCACCACTCTTTTGCTATCCGTCCCGGTAAGAATAAAACCGCCAATCATCACGTTGTCGCCAGACTGAACATTCAATCGCGTGGAAATGTTGGCTAGCGTAGTATCTTTTCCAGCGACGTAGATTTTGCCACCAAAATCATTCCCCCAATTGTAATACATTTTAAGCTCTCCATTAGGTCGAGATACTAACGTTGGGTCTCCGCCGTAGGAAATTCCAGTGAACGTTTCTGTCGCGAAGCTCAGACCGTCGGTCGAGGTCGAAAAATATATCCCGTTTAATTTTCCAAATGGAATCGAACGCGTCGGCCCATGGAAAAAGTAAAGTGTTATTGAGCCATCAGCATTCGCCATTGCAAAGGGATCCAAGGCCGGGTTGTCACCAAGCGTCGAACCGGGTCCAATACGCGGACCTGCATCAGGGGTCCAATTGAGAAGATCTGTTGATAAAGCGCTATAGACGCGGTCAACACCCCCGAAATACATTCGCCATTTACCATCTGGTGTCGGAACCACGCTGCCTCCGATTATATTGCTTTCGCCGACATCGGAGGCCAATATCCTAATGCCGTCGTCCATTTTGAAAGTCAGACCTTCGTCATCGCTTACGGCACTGTAAATGTGTGTCGAACTGAAGTAAGCCCGAAGCGCCCCTGATGCGAGTTTCAAGAGTTTTACGTGCGCTGGCCGCATCCCTCCATTTGGCATGTTCGTGAAACGCGTGCCTGGTTCCATGGTAAACGTGAGCCCGTCTGGCGAGATGGCACTCCTTTCGGCGTCACCAGTATCAAGGATCATTCTCCAACGACCATCTTGTAATTGGAAAACAGATGTGTCGGCGATGAGAGTCCCGGGAAAGCCAGTAGTTACGTCTGTGAATATCGTCTTCTCCGTTACCCATTCCCCCGGTGTCGGGGAAGTTCCCTGTGCGTCTGCCGCGTTACAAAAAACGATGCAGAGCAGCGGCACTAAGAAGCCGCAGCGGTAGCCCATTGAATCGAAGGAACCCGCCGCTAAAATTTTCTTATTTGAGGTTTTCATATTTGGAACGCCGTGCTTAATAAGCAACCTATCAGTCGCTACTGTAAATTGTAAACTTCGACCAGACCCACGCCGATGGTGTCGGCGCTTCCGCGCACAATCGCGGAGTAGTTTCCAGGAGGCAGCACGCGCAGGAGCGCACTTTCCCGAGGATCTTGCGGATCAAGCATCTTAGCTTTGACCTCAGTCGCGCCGGCATCGTCCTGCCAGTTATCGTTGAAGGCAACCTTGTTTCCGGCGCCGTCACGCAAGTCCAGGGTCGGATCCTGTAGTGCCTCCGGGACTCCGGCTGCGGTTAAGCTTGGTCCAATCGCTCGGATCACTACTTTGGCGCTCGTGGCATTACCAGGCCCGATGATAAAGCCTCCGAACATGGCGTTGTCACCGGTATTGACAAACCCACGGGTGCTGATGTTGGCCAGCTTGGAGGGCGCCGCTCCATCTAAATCATACAATTCAACCAGCCCAATCCCCGTGCCACCCTCTTTGCCCTTGATGATCGCCGTATAGGGTCCCGGTGCCAGCGTAGCAATGAGCGCTGATTCTAAGTCGTTCGTTGGCTGAATCGCGGTCGCACGGATCTCGGCTTCCTGCGATTGACCGGTCGCTTCGTTGACTTTCCAGTTGTCGTTACTTGCGAGCGGCGTCTGGCCTTGGAAAAGCTGGAGGGTCGGATCGGCCAGTGCTCCGTTGACTCCAAAGTTCGCCAGCGAAGGACCAATCGCCCGCAGCATCACTTTCTTCGGGGAGGTGCCCGTGATAATAAACCCTCCGAATAACACGTTGTCTCTATCGAGTACCTTGAGCCGGCTGGAGATGTTCTGCGATTGCGCAGGAACAGCGTTTACCACCTCTCCTCCCGCGAGCGTGCCAATCGAGCCGGCGAAGTTCGCGTCCCCGCTATATTCAGCGGTGATATCATGATTGCCAGCTGGCAGTGAGCTGGTGGAGAACGTCACCGAGGCGCCAGAATTAAGCGGTTGCGGGTCGCCCAAATTAGCGCCGTTGTTCTTAAACTGAACGGTGCCGGTTGCCGGGCCACTTGCGCTGGAACTCACTCCCGCAGTGAAGGTGACGCTTTCGCCCTGCGTGGATGGGTTGGGACTTGCGCTTACCGAGACGGATGTCGCTGCTTTGGCTACCGTAAAGCTCTGGGCGACCGCAGGAGCGGCATTGTAATTGGAATCCCCGTCCTGCGTTGCCGTGATTGTGCTCGAACCAGCTCCGGTGATGTGTACGGTGCTCCCGGTAACCGTTGCGTTGCCACTGGCGCTGAAGCTGACCGCTAGCCCGGAGCTACTGGTCGCGCTCACGGTGAAGTCAGGATCGCCAAAGGTCTTGTTGTTGATCGCACCAAAGGTGATCGTCTGGTTCGCTTT
>JBBSHP010000832.1:0-3052 GCA_038232555.1 Bryobacterales bacterium | reverse complement strand
GGTCGGGCGCTCGTCCTCGTCGCTCTTGGGCTTCTTGCCGTCTTCATCGGCGTCCACCGGTCCTGTGCCTGAGCCAGGAGTTCTGCGGAGACGAGGTTTGTTCACATCCTTATCGTCCACTTTGCGGCGATTGTGCATCGCCAGCAAGCGCGCCTTGACGTCGTTGAATTCTGACGTGGTAACCACGTATTCGGGACGGGCGGTCAGGATTTCCTGGATGTTCTTCTGGGCATTGCGGATCCGATCGTCGGTCAGAGGGTGAGTCGAGAAGACCTTGGCCATCGTGCCGGGCTTTTTCTTCTCTAATGTTTGGATCTTTTCGAAGAAGTCTACAAACGCAGTCGGGTCGTAATTGGCCTTGTACATGTATTCGATGCCCAGCATGTCGGCTTCGGACTCGAAGGCACGCGAGAACGAGAGGAAACCCATGGGAATCAGGATGCTGGAGGCCTGACGGATGCCGTAACCAGCCCAGCCACCCATAAAGATGAGCGGGATAGTGGCCAGATTTGCTACCTGCCCGCGAGTAGCTTGGCGGGTCCCGTGACGCGCGGCGACGTGGGCGATCTCATGGGCCATCACGCCCGCGAGTTCAGCTTCCGTTTCAGCCTTGAGAACCAGCCCGGAGTTCACGAAGAAGAATCCACCGGGCAGCGCAAAGGCGTTGACGTCTTCGCTGTCGATTACCTTAATCGTGAAAGGGACTTTTGCATCGGAGTTACGAACCAGGTTTTGACCGATCCGGTTCACATACTCGGCAATCACTGGATCGTCGATAATTTTGGCTTGGCGCTCCACGTCCTGAGCGAGCTGCTTGCCCAAGCCAATCTCTTTCTCGAGCGAGTACCAGTTCATACCTTTGCCGACATCGCGGTTGCCAATTTGCTCGACGTCTTTATCTTTCTTACTAGACGCGAAACCTGGGACGGGAGCCAGCATCGGTATCCCGATCAGCAGACTAAGACAGCCGGAAAGGAAGCGTTTCATCCAACTACTCCTAAGGCGCAGTTCTTTGGGCCTTGATAACAGTATAACCTTCACTTACTTAACGTATCGTGGTGTTGATGAGTTTCAAAAACCTAATCGAACCCGAGCAAGCGGCTGATTCGCCGATTTGGAGCCAGTACCGCCACCAATTCCCGGTGACCGAGCGGTTCGTCTACCTGAACCACGCCGCCGTAGCGCCGCTCTCCCGGCCGGCCGCGGAAGCCATGGGGAGCCTGACCCGGGATGTTCTGTCCTGCGGGTCATTCCACTACGCTGATTGGTTAGATGCCTACCAGGGGCTGAGAGATTCGGCCGCCCGTCTGATCGGTGCGCATTCGAGCGAAATCGCACTAGTCAAGAACACGTCTGAAGGGATCGCGACCGTTGCCCTTGGGATGGACTGGCGAGTGGGCGACAAAATCGTTGGATTCAAGGAGGAGTTTCCCGCCAACTCTCTGCCCTGGATCCGGCTGGAGAAAAAAGGAGTGCGGATCGAGTGGCTTTCGATCAGCGACCCGCTCGAACGTATTGACCAGGCGTGTGCAGGGGCACGGCTACTCGCCATCAGTTTTGTGAACTTCCTGAGTGGGTTCCGGGTGGATCTGAATGTGATCGGAGAGATCTGCCGGCGGCGGGGCTGCTTCTTCTTCGTGGACGCGATCCAGGGCCTGGGAGCTTTTCCGCTGAACGTTGAAGCGAGTCATATCGACGCGCTGGCTTCGGATGGTCACAAATGGATGCTGGGGCCGGAGGGCTGCGGCTTTCTTTATGTCCGCAAGGAGCGCCAACCACAAATAGAGCCGGTAGAATTCGGTTGGACCAACGTTGCTGATTTTGGAAACTATGCTTCGCGGGACATGACGCTTAGACCCGATGCAGGCCGCTACGAATGCGGAACACTGAACACCGTGGGGTGTTTTGGGCTGGGCGCGTCCATACACCTCCTGCTCGAAGTCGGGGTTTCCAGGATAGCGGCGCAGATACAGGCGTTGACAGACCGGATCGCTGTAGGCGTGCAGCGGAAAGGGTACGAGGTGCTGGGCCAACGAACACCCGCCACGAGTAGCGGAATCGTCGCATTCCGGAACCCGGGAACACACTGCCGCGAGTTGGTGAACAGATTGGAACAGGCCAGCATCATTGTGGCTCCCCGTCAGGGCTGGGTGCGAACCTCTCCACACTTTTACATCAGCCCGGAGGAAATCGATCGGATGCTAGCAGAACTGCCGTGAATTGGGAGGAAGCCATCAATGTCATTTCAGGCCTACGTCTCAGTCAAAGGCTCGTTCCCCTTGATGGATCAGTTCTGGGGAGATCGCTATGGGCAGGTGAAGGACCCGTTCGGACATAATTGGTCGATCGGATCCCCGCAGAAAAATATAACTGCAGACGAAGTGGACCAGGCGGCCAAAAACCACTTCGTTTAGTACCTACGCAGTCGCGGGTTGGCTCACTCCCGCCTTGATATACCACGGCTTGGCGGATTTGATCGCGTCGTTGACGGCGTTGATATTCTTAATGCCGTCCTTCGCGAGCCAATCTTCCAGGGCCTTCACTCCGCCTTTAGCGTAAACCGGGACGCCATCTTTCCAGGTTGCGCGACCGCATAAGACTCCGGAAAAGTCGGTTCCCGCTTCGTTCGCCATCTGCAGAGACTCGATGAATTGCGCGTTGCTCACTCCCGCGCTCAGATATATGAACGGCTTCTTCGCCACCGCAGAGGCCCGACGGAAGTACCCTAAAGCCTCTTCCCGCGTATACGCCCTTTGCCCCTTGTATACGCTACTTCCCTCGACGAAGTTCGCATTCACGGGGACTTCCACTTTGAGCACGTCCACCATGTATTGCGGCTTCGAATATTCCTCCATACTGCGTGTCACGATCTCGGGTTTTAGCTTCGCGAACTCCACGCCCTTCTCATCGCCGCCCTTTGGATCGTAAGCAATGAACTCAAGAAAAAAGGGAATCTGATAGGCCTCACACTCAGCTCCCACCCGTTCAATGAAGGCATGCTTAATCTCGTTCACTGCGGGATCGTCGAAAGGTGTGTAGTAGATCAGGATCT
>JBBSHP010000831.1:0-3053 GCA_038232555.1 Bryobacterales bacterium | reverse complement strand
TGCACGCCGAGCGGCTGCGACTGGTCATGTTGACGGGCGATAATCTACTGACCGCGCAAGCGGTCGCCAAAGAACTCGAAATTGACCAGGTGCAAGCGGATGTTCTCCCCGATCAGAAAAGTGCGGCTGTGAAGGCACTCCAGGCGGAGGGGCGTGTCGTCGCGATGGCGGGTGACGGAGTCAACGATGCTCCGGCATTGGCGCAGGCGCAGGTCGGCATCGCCATGGGAACTGGTACAGACGTGGCAATGGAAAGCGCGGGAGTCACTCTGGTCAAAGGCGATCTGCGTGGGATTGTTCGAGCCATCCGGCTGAGTCGGGCGACCATGCACAACATTCGTCAGAACCTTCTGTTCGCGTTTCTCTATAACATCCTGGGCGTTCCAATCGCCGCCGGGGTGCTCTATCCCTTCTTTGGGCTGCTCCTGAGCCCAATGATCGCCAGCGCCGCCATGACCTTCAGTTCTGTCTCAGTCATCGCCAACGCCTTGCGGCTTCGAAAAGTTGATTTATAAATGGAGACTCTACGAATAGTCTCGATCGCCTCACTCATTCTTAGCGGACTTTGCACCCTTATCATTCTGGTTGACATTCTCGCTGGCCATAAACAGAAGATGCCCATTATGAGTTGGGTCTGGCCGATCACCGCAATCTGGTCGGGTCCTGTGGGGCTTTGGGCTTACTTTCGCTTCGGCCGCATGAAGGCGACCGGTGAAAAAGAGCAGCATCGGCATGAACCGGGGAAATCGGAAAGCGGGCAAGAGGAGCAGGGCGGGGAGAAATCCAAGGAGCAGTTGGAGAAGAAAGCTGGTAAACCCTTTTGGCAGATTACGACAGCCGGAACTCTTCACTGCGCCTCCGGCTGCACCCTGGGCGATTTTGTCGGAGAGTGGATCGTTTTCTTTACTGGGCTCGTCATCGCGGGCTCCGTACTCTGGTCCGATTACTTGCTTGACTTCACGTTGGCCTACACCGTGGGAATCGTATTCCAGTACTTTGCCATCGCTCCCATGAGGGGGCTTTCGGGTTGGCCAGGCATTCTCGCAGCCATCAAGGCCGACACAGTATCGCTCGTCGCGTTCGAAGTCGGTATGTTCGCCTGGATGGCATTTACGCGCGAAGTTCTTTTCAAGCCGCCGCTGGAACCAACCGACCCTGCTTACTGGTTCATGATGCAAATTGCCATGGCAGTAGGTTTCTTGACCGCTTATCCGGCGAATTGGTGGTTAATTCGCAAGGGGATCAAAGAAGCGATGTGAACCGGGCCCTTGGGTCCAAAGTGAATACCCCGGGCTGGATCAGATCAACGCGCTGCCGCCGAAATCCCTGGCGGGCCTCGGCTTGGTGAATGTGAAAGTGATTGTCGATGGCAAGGAAGCCAATATCGTCAGAGTCAACATCCGGTGACTTTTATTTTGCGCCACGGTCGACAGTCAAGGATTATCTCTTCACGACGCGAACTTCACCTCGGCAGTCATTTTCAAACTGGACTCTGGAATCGAATGCGCCACGAGCTCCAGGAGAATCAGCTTGCGCTGCTTCAGGGTGGCGCCCTTTCCCGGTCCGAGTTGCCGCGGCTCCCTATTCGAGGATTTGCATTTGGCAGTCTCGATGCTGGCGAAAGCCTTTGTCAAACGTAACTAGCGTGTACCCGGCCGCCCGGCCAAACGCTCTCAGGTACGCATCGGTCCAGAAGTTGGGTCCGGATCTCGCCCGATTCGAAGCAATGCGCCAATGCTGTTCGAGTTCAGCAGGCTCTGGAACTATCCGGAATCGGCTATCTTTCAAGTACGCATCTACGGTGCTCCAGGCACGAGAAGCGGTAAGCGCGTCACTCGCCATGACATGAGGATTGGTAAGCAAGCGAAGAAAACCCATCTGCGTGACTCGGCAGAACGCGATTATGTCCTCCCCTTGTCTGCTTAACCAAGCTGTAGCTGCGGCGTGATGAATGTGCTCGCGAATCGTCCAGGCCACCCAGACATTCACGTCAGGTAAGTAGGTCGTCAAAATCAAACTCCCGCAAATCGAGCTTCCGACGATCTCGAAGTTGAATTAGGGGCAATCTAACTCTCCGGGGCTGGGCTGGTTGTTTCACTCCTAAGCCCCCCACCTCCCTCTCGATCGCGCGTATGATGAGCTCCTTAAGGCTGGAACCTTCCAGTGCCGCCGTGGCTTTCGTTTTACGAAACAAAGCCTCAGGTAGATCAATAGTCGTTCTCATCTTTATATTTTTGCATAAAGATGCTAAAGCATCGCGCGTGGATAGCAGGATGGGATCGACCGCCGCATTGCGGCACCTTCTTACGCGCGGCCACCCAGGTAGCGGCGCCCTGTTTTTCTCCACAAAGGCGTTTCCCCGGGCATCGCCCGTCAACTTCGCGTGCCGTCCGAGTCTCGCTGCGGGAGCGAACCGGCATGCGATCACGATCTTGGTTTACCATCGACCAATGCCCGTCTCCGTCAATTTACAGACTGTTCAGCCCCGCAAGTTGGCCGCGGTCCGGCGTGAGGTTGCGCCGGGCGCAGTTGGCTCGACGTGGGGGCCGGCCATTGGCACGGTCTGGCCGTTCATTCGTAGTCAGCCGGGCCTGTGGACTGACGGCCACAACATTTTTCTCTATCACCACCCGACCCAGCCGGGCGCGTTGACACTGTGCGACTTCGGTGTCGAGGTCACGCGCACATTTGAAACTGCGGGCGAGGTGTACGCGACGGAAACGCCAGGTGGCGAGGCTGCCGTCGCCGTACACTGCGGCCCCTACAACCGCATGAACGAGGCGCACCACGCGATCCGCAAATGATGGCGGCGAATCGGAGGGAGTCCGCTGGGCACTCCTGGGAGATATACGGAGATCCCACGCCCGATCCGGCCCACACTGAGACGACGGTCGTGTACCTCCTCAAGTAGCGTTCGCGACGCTTTGGGCGGGTGGTCGGCTGAACCGGAGTTAGCCCCTTTCGTTAAATCAAACTCGAGCCAATCTAGCTTCCGATGATCTTGAAGTTGATTACTGGCAGCTTACTCTGTCGCCCACCTCCCTCGGCCGTTG
>JBBSHP010000830.1:0-3054 GCA_038232555.1 Bryobacterales bacterium | reverse complement strand
GGACCCCGGAAATTCGAAGGGCGCGAATAGGAGCCGCGCAGTGTTCCGATCAGGCTGGGTGAGAAAACGTGATTCCCCTCCGCCACGGCATTGTGTCTGGTAAAGACCTGCGGTCCGAAACCGGGGGAACCGGCATTGTCCGGACCATATGGGGAAGCTCGAGCCCACGGAGAATCATCATGGGAGTAACGCGCGAAGAAGCGTGTGGTGTCGGTGAAGTTGTGGTCCAGCCGCGCGCTGTAAGTGTTCTTTTGAATGTTGTTCGCGTCGGTCCGAACATAGTTGTTAGCGCCGGTGAACTGGGCCCCGGGCAGATTTGGCGCCGGAAAGTACGTTCGCAGCCTGGCGGAAACCGCATTGATGCGGTCCGCTGGAATCTTGTTGTTCGGGAAAGAATCGCGAATGAATCCGCTGCCGTTTGGGTTGGCTTTGGTGCTCTGCGGATCGTAGATTGTGATCGGTTTTCCGGCTGCATTGACCGTATGGCTGAAGTCGCCGTTCAGTTCGGCGGTGCTGGGCACGGTTCCCGCGTAGGTGATGCCTTGCACAAATCGAACCAGCTCGGTGCTGACGAAGAAGAAGGTTTTATTGCGGCCATTATAGAGCTTGGGCAAAATCACTGGACCACCCAGCACGCCCCCGAATTGATTGAACCGGAGCGGGGGTGGCTTCTGGCCTCCCCGGTTAGCGAACCAGTCGTTCGCGTTCAAAGCGTTGTTGCGCAAAAACTCGTAAGCGGAGAAGTGCGGGTCGTTGGTGCCGCCTTTTGTGACGACGTTGAAGACGCCGCCGGCCGCGCGGCCATACTCCGCGCTATAAGTGCTGGTCTCGACTTTGAACTCCTGGACGGAGTCGGCGTTGGCGTAGATCACCGGCTGGTTCTGAGCGGGGGCCGTGTTCGGCGCGCCGTCCAGTAGGAACTCATTCTGGTTCCCGCGCGCGCCATTAATCGAGATGGATGCGGTGCTGATCTGATCGACGGGCAGGTCGTTCATGCCTCGCGCGATCCGGACTCCGGGCACCAGTCCCCCCAGTGCGTAAGGGTTCCTGCCCAGCAATGGCAGGTTGACAATTTGACGGCCCTGCACCACCTGACCCACCGTCGTGTTCTCCGTCTCAAGCAGCGGGGCCTGTGCTTCCACCATCACCTGTTCACTCACCGCGCCGATCTCGAGCCGGAAATCCAGCCGGAGTTGCTGGCCCACCTGGAGTTGCAGTCCGGTGCGTGTCAACTGCTTGAAACCGGCGCGCTCGACCGTCATCGCATAAGGGCCCGGCAGCAGCGCGGGAGCCGCGTAGACACCGTCCGCGTTCGTCTGGAGGACGCGGCGCGTTCCGGTGGATGTCTCCGTGATGGTCACTTGGACCAGCGGCACTACCGCTCCGCCCGGGTCCGTGATGATGCCGGTAATCTCTCCGGTCTGCGCCAGCAGGGCGGGGCAGCCGAGCAAGAGTAAGGTCGCCAGCCTGTGCATGAGACCCGAGTTTATCAGGACAGCAGAAGCTCCAGGTCGTCCCGGCTCAGGTTCCGGATCACGCTGTTGTCCTGGTTGATGATCGAAGCCGCTAAATCGCGCTTGCTCTTCTGGAGTTCCAGAACCTTCTCCTCCACGGTGTCGCGCGCGATCAGCCGGTACGCGAAAACTTGCCGGGTCTGCCCGATGCGGTGCGCACGATCCACCGCCTGCGCTTCTACCGCCGGATTCCACCAGGGATCCAGCAAAAATACGTACTCGGCCGCGGTGAGATTCAAGCCCAGGCCGCCAGCCTTGAGACTGATCAGGAACAACCGGCATTCCGGATCGTTCTGGAAACGCTCCACCCTCTCCTGACGGTTACGCGTGGCGCCGTCCAGATATTCGTAAACCACACCCTTACTATCCAGCCCCTGGCGGACGATTGCCAGCAGGCTGGTGAATTGAGAGAACACCAGCGCCTTGTGTTTCTCGGCCACCACCTCGCGCAGTTGTTCCATCAGCACATCGAGCTTGGCGCTGGGTTCGGCCGAGCGCTTCTTATCGATCAGGCCCGGGTGGCACGCCGCCTGACGCAGCCGCAGCAGTGCTTCCAGTACCAGAATTTTCGATTTCGCCAGACCATCGGTCGCAATGCGCTTCAGCAACGAGCCTCGATAGTGCTCACGTAACTCGTTATAGAGCTTGCGTTGGGGCGGCTCCATTTCACAATAGATAGTCTGCTCGGTCCTGGCAGGCAGTTCCCGGGCCACCTGATCCTTGGTCCGGCGCAAGATGAAAGGCCGCAGGGCGTGCGCCAGAAGCTTGCGGGTCTCTTCGTCGGGATTGCGAGCAGCCGGCCCCGCCAGCTTAAACACACTGGCCGCTCCCAGCATGCCGGGATTGAGAAACTCAAACAACGACCAGAGCTCGCCCAGATGGTTCTCGACCGGCGTGCCGCTGAGCGCCAAACGATTTTCCGCGCGGAGCAGACGCACCGCTTTGGCCGATTCCGTCCCCGGATTCTTGATGGCCTGCGCCTCATCCAACACGACGTAATCGAACGCAACATCTTTCAGGTGCAGGATGTCGCGGCGCATCGTGCCGTAGGTGCTGAGGATGATGTCATAGCCATCAAAGCCATTGCTGCTTCGCGCCAGGCCGGTGTAATCCAGCACGCGCAACTGCGGGGTGAAGCGCTCTGCTTCCTGTTTCCAGTTGAAGACCAGGGAGCGCGGCACCACCACCAGCGTAGGACCCACCGCTGCGCCCGTCGCTCGCGCTTCGCGTCTGGTCTCCAGCAGTGCCAGCACCTGCGCGGTTTTTCCCACCCCCATGTCATCGGCCAGGCAGCCGCCAAAAGAGAAGCGCCGCAGGAACTGCATCCAACCCAGACCTTCGCGCTGGTAATCGCGCAACTGCCCCACGAATCCGGCCGGCTGATCGGCCGCATCAATGCCTTGGAATTGGCGCAGCTCTTTGCGCACCAGGGCAAACGTCTCGTCGCAGCGCGCGTCCGGCTGGGTGGCCAGCAAGGCATCCAGCAATCCAGCCTGGCTGCGCCGGAAGCGGAGATGGTTGCTATCGGGCGTGCCCAGTC
>JBBSHP010000829.1:0-3066 GCA_038232555.1 Bryobacterales bacterium | reverse complement strand
GATGCGGCGCGAGGCGCGCAGGTGCGGATCAAGGGCAGTGTGACAGCGCTGTCCGGCTGGAAAAATTCGTTCTTTCTGCAAGATGCGAGTGGTGGAATTTCGGTTGACAGGACCGATGAGGCGGATGTTCACGCCGGCGATGAGGTCGAGGTCACTGGTGTCAGCGGGCCGGGTCTTTTTGCCCCGGTTATTCTGGCTAATCATGTTCAAGTGCTAGGCCAGAAAACTTTACCACCTGCCCCGACGGCGTCCTATGCCGATCTGGCCGGAGGTAAACAGGACAGTCAGCGGGTTGAACTCAGCGGCGTGGTCCACTCCGCTGCCGTATCTGAGAGTTGGGGCCGACCAGTACTGTTTCTAGTGGTAGACATTGGAGGGGGGAGCATCACCGCTCGCGTTCACGAGTTCCCGCGCAAGGACTTCCAATATCTGGTGGATGCCACAGTACGAATGCGCGGTGTTTCCGGCACCGCGTTCAATGAGAAGCGCCAATTCATAGGCGCCAGGCTTTTCGTGCCTTCCCTTGACGACGTGCAGGTTGAGCAAATTTCTCCAACGGACGCGTTTGCCATACCAGCTTCGACAATTCAAAGCCTGCTGCAATTCGGAGCCGCGCAAGGATTGAGCCATCGGGTCAGGGTCTCGGGAATTTTGACTGGCCAAAGACTGGGCCATACCCTGTATCTACAATCGGGCAGTGAAGGGATTGTAGTCGAAAGCTCACAGCCTACCCGCCTGGAGCTGGGCGCGCGGGTGGAGGCCGCGGGGTTCGTTGTTCCCGGCCGGTATTCGCCAGCCTTACACGACGCGGTGTTTCGAAAAATCAGACAAGACACGCTACCCACCGCCGTGCGCCTTTCCGCTGGCGATGTCATTCAGGTCAAAGACGGGTTCCCTTTCGCGCCTTGGAACGGATTGCTGGTGCAACTGGACGGAGAAATCATTGACCGAACCCAACATGCGGGTGAGGATGTCTGGATCATGCGCGACGGCAATAAGGTTTTTCAGGCGCAGATTCAAACGGGATCAAGTTCTGACGCCCTTGCCGGAGTAGCGAATGGCAGTCGCGTGCGAGTGACCGGCATTTGCATTATCGAGGTGGATGAAGACCAGCAGCCCCGCTCCTTCAGAATCGCGCTTCGGTCTGCGCGCGATGTCGCTGTGCTGCGCGAGCCCCGGCTGACCGTCGCACAGTTTTTATGGATCGCTGGAGGTCTGGTGCTCCTGTGCCTGGGAACGCTCGGTTGGATTGTTCGACTGCGACGTCCCGTTGCTGCCGGAACGCTCGAGCCAGCCCGCAATACCGTCAAGCTGCACGAATATTGCCGCTGGCGGGCCAGGGTGGCCGGCCTGCTCACCGGCTGTCTGGGCCTGATAGTTCTGCTGGGGGGTTGGGCTTGCAATGTCGCGATCTTGCGTAGCGTACTTCCAGGATACGCGGCAATGAGGCCACCCACAGCGCTAGGCATGGTGCTGCTGGGGCTTGCTTTGTGGTTAAACGACGAGGACAAGGCCGGCTTATTCAAGCGATGTATCGTGCACGTATGCGCTGGAGTGCCGGTGCTGATTGGTGGCGTGACCCTGCTGGAGTGTGTCTTGGGGACAAACCTCCACATGGGTGAGCTGATGTTCCGGAACTCGGTGTTGGAGCTTGATCCTGGCCGGATGGCAATGATGACGGCCGTGGACCTGGTGCTTTTAGGGTGTACCCTTTCATTTTCCTACCAGCGGAGAGGCTTTGTGGTGGGTCAGTATCTTGTGGTCCTCGCAGGATCTTTAGGCCTTTTCAACATCATTGGTTATCTCTACGGCATCAAGAGCTTTTACGGACTCGCTTTCCACACGGGACCCTTCTTCACCACGGCGATGGCACTCCATACCGCCGGCGCCTTTATGGTGCTATCGGCAGGCATCCTGATTTCCCGCCCGGACTGGGGAGTGATGGCAACTATCACCAGCGTGGCGCCCGGCGGCGTCTTAGCGCGACGGCTATTGCCCTGCGCCCTTGTAATCCCCGCAGCATTGGGCTGGTTGAGATGGCAAGGCCAACTGAGGGGCCTCTATGATACGGCCTTCGGACTGACTCTGTTCACGTCATCGAATATTGTTATCTTTGCCTTCCTGATTTGGAGAAGCGGTATTCTCCTGAATCGTCTGGACCTGGCGCGGTCCGGAGCAGAGAGCAATCTGCGAGAGAGCGAGGCCAGCTTCCGGCTGCTCGCGGACGCCATGCCTCAGATAGTCTGGACGTCTAAGCCCGATGGCAACATCGATTACTACAATCAGCGGTGGTACGACTACACCGGCATGACATTGGAAAAGAGTCGGGACTGGGGATGGAAGCCCGTCCTGCACGCGGACGACCTGCAGAATTGCATCGACCTTTGGACTCGCGCATTCACAACCGGCGAACCGTACGAAGTGGAATACCGGTTCAGACGCGCATCGGATAGCGTCTATCGCTGGCACCTGGGACGCGCCGTACCAGTGGTCAATGCTGAGGGAAAGATCGTCCGATGGTTCGGTACGTGTACCGATATCGAAGACTATAAGCAGGCCGAAGCCGAGAACCGCCTTTTGAATGAACAACTGGAAGATCGAGTGCGGCGAAGAACGGGTGAACTCGAGGCGGCAAATCGGGAGCTCAGGAAGTTCTCCCATCGGCTGGAGGAGAGCAACCTGGAACTCCAAGACTTCGCCTCGGTGGCGTCGCACGACCTGCAGGAACCTCTTCGGAAAGTGCAGGTTTTTGGGAGTCGTCTGAAGAACGCGTACGGAGCAGCGCTTGATACGCAAGGGCGGGATTATCTGGAACGGATGCTGAATGCGACGCGGCGCATGCAATCGCTCGTGCAGGACCTCTTGGCATACTCCCGCGTGGCCAGCCGGGCCCTTCCGTTTGAGGCTGTTGACTTGAGCGTGGTGACGCGAGAGGTGCTCTCCGACCTGGAAGTGCGCATCGCTGAAACGTCCGCGCTGGTAGAAGTGGGCGATTTGCCTAGCATTCAAGCCGATCCCGTACAGATGCGTCAATTACTACAGAACTTGATCGGCAACGCTCTCAAG
>JBBSHP010000828.1:0-3068 GCA_038232555.1 Bryobacterales bacterium | reverse complement strand
CCATCCACCCACGCGACTAATGTATCGATCTCCTGCTTGCTGAGCGAACGGTCGTTGGCGAAGTGGCCATACTTGGGATCGGCGAACCACGGCGGCATCTTCTTCGTCAGCACGTCTGACTTGATGGACTTCGCCCAGGGGCGCACATCCTGGTACGTCATCATTGAAAACGGCGCGATCTCCCCAGGCCGGTGGCATTCCTGACACCGGCTCTGCACGATAGATTCGACGTCTTTGTGATAGGTGACGTTCGCCGGAACACTCGCCGCGAAGGCAGCCACGCCCGCGAATGGGAGCAGCCAGCGCATCGCTACGGCCGGGCTGAAGTATGTCTTGCGTTCCATTAGTCGCTCTTGGCCGGAGTCGCCGCTGGGGCAGACCGCCGTTGCCGCAGAGCCGCCGGGTCCATTTTGGAATCAAAGGCTACGTCAAACCAGCCGATCATCATCTCTTCAAAGGTCTGATCGCCCCAACGGACTTCCTTGGTGGGATCGGGGTTGAAGGGATTGTTGCTGGAGTTGTCATGATGCGCGGTGCACTCGATCCTGGTGTTCTTTGGCAGGAGCAGTTCGTCCTTCAGAACATACGAAAGCTGCCAGTTGAAATCGTAGTGAGGAACGTTTAACAATACCTGGGTCTCGCCGGTCGGATATACGGCGCGATATTGGAAGTCTTTTCCGCGCAGGTGCATGTGCGGCATCAGGCTCACCAGCTTCACATCCTGCCCTAGAGTCATCTGCGCTTTGGATTCATAGTTCGGATCGCCCGGCGGAATCTTCAGGAAGTAGCTGGTGGCGTTGACCGTCATCACGCGTTCTTTGGGCGGCTCTTTCGAGAACGCGACACCGATCTGAGTCACATCGCTAGTCTCTTTGCCGTTGGGAGTATAGTGCAACTGAAGCACGATGTCGCTTCCCGCTTTGACCAGTTTGGCTTGCCCCTCATTCAGGATGGTGGGCGGGAGCCCGGGGGCGTAACCCACCAGCAATTCTCCAGGAACACTGTCCTGTCCGCGCTGGCCGCGCTGTCCTTTGCCGGGAATGAAAGGTTGTCCGGGAACGGCATCCTTCAACCAGTTTGATCCGGGCGGGCGCAGAAACGCAATCACGTGGTGCATGGCGGTGCGCGCGCCGGGACGGGCCTCCGCCGCTCGGACCCACTTATCTTCCGTGAAGCCAGCCGGGATGATCACGTACGTGTATTCAATCACGCCGGCCGCCGGGATGTCGATCTTCTTCGGCATTGCAAATATTTGGTCCGGCTTCCCAATAGTCCAGCCAGTGTAGAATTCGCGCGGCTTCGGAGCGTCCTTGGGGTTGCCCTCTTTAGCGCCACCGTCCACCCAATTGGCGATGGTCTCAATCTGAGCCGTCGCCAAAGACATGTCGTTCGAGAACTTGCCGTAGTGCGGATCGGCCGTCCATGGCGGCATCTTCTTGGTCAGGACCGCAGTTTTAATCGCCTTGGCCCAGGGACGCACCTGATCGTAGGTCATCAAGCTCATGGGACCGATCTCTCCAGTGCGGTGGCATTCCTGGCACTTATTCTGTAGGATCGGCAGCACATCCTTGTTGAACGTTGCAGGGGTCGGTGTAGCAGCAACGGCCGACAGGGCCGCCGCGAAAGTAAGTGTGAGGGACTTCAAAGTCATTTTTTCTTTGCTCCAAAAACCTACGTTATAGCCCAGCTCCGGCCTGTTTTGCTTGAGCCGGCTTCTTCGGCCGAAGTACATCCATTACATTGAGATCGGTGGGGATCGCCACGTCGAAGAACCCGAACATCATTTCTTCCCACGTTTGCTCGCCAAATCGAACTTCTTTGCTCGGATCGGGATTGAAACGATTATTGGCCGAGTTGTCGTAGTGCGCTACGCAGTCGATCCGCGTACCAGCCGGCAGCAATTTCTGTTTATCCAGATAATAGGTTAACTGCCAATTGAAATCGTAGTGGGGAACGTCCAGCAGAACTTCTTTTTCACCGGTCGGATATACCGCAGTGTATTTGAAGCTCTTGCCCCGGAAGTGCATATGCGGCAACAACGAAACGAGGGTTGTATCGTGCTGTAGGGTAATTTTGGAATCGACTTCATAATTCGCATCGCCAGGCGGAATCACAAAGTTGGTGGTGCTGGCGGCTAGCGTCACCACGCGTTCCTTGGGAGTCTGTTGCGCGAAAATCACGCCAATCCGCGAACGGTCGGTTCCAGCCTTCCCGTTGGCCGTGTAGTGCATTTGCAGAATCAGATCGGAACCGGCTTTGACCAGCTTCCCCTGCCCAGGCTCCAGAACCGGCGCCACCATTCCAGGCGCGTAGCCCGCCAGAGAGTCGCCAAATCCAGCGCCACGCCCGTCGCGCTTCGGAACGAACGGAACACCAGGCTTCGCGTCTTTCATCCAGGGGTTGCCCGGTTCGCGGATGAAGGCAATGATATGGTGAATCAGCTCTTTGTTGCCTGGCCGGGCTTCGGCGGCCTGCACCCACTTGTCTTCCGTAAAACCCGTGGGGATCATGATGTATTGATAATCGATAGTTCCAGAGGCGGGCACGTCAAAGGCGACCGGCATTTCAATCACGGCGTCCGGTTTTCCGATTTGCCAGCCCTCCACGAAGCTGACGGCCTTCGGAGCATCTTTCGGATTTCCTTCTTTAGCGCCGGTGTCGGCCCAGGCAGTCAGCGTGTCGATTTCAGCCTGCGATAAGGTGCGATCGTTTGCGAACTTCCCATAATGGGCGTCGGCGAACCACGGCGGCATCTTCTTCGAGAGCACGGCCGTTTTAATGGCCCTCGCCCAGGGCCGGGTCAGGTCATAGTTCATGAACGACATCGGCGCTGCCTCCCCTTGGCGGTGGCAACTCTGGCACTTTTGCTGTAGGACAGGTAACACGTCCTTGTTGAAACGTGACCGGGGTGGGGGCACTTGCAGCAGCGCCCAAAGCTACCGAGGCGAGCGCACACACGGCGAATCGCATATTTTGAAGACACCTCCTGGCAGTTGTCATTATAATGATACGGTCATTCTAGTCAATGTGTGCGCAAAAGTCCGTAAGATCCTGTCAGAAAACGGTTG
>JBBSHP010000827.1:0-3073 GCA_038232555.1 Bryobacterales bacterium | reverse complement strand
GCGTACGCCCGCCGGGCAGTATCCTCGATCCAATCAGTTATTTATAACACAGTAGTACTAGGGCAGAGCATTTCCGGACCCTTGCGGCAGCAGCGGCTTCCTTACCAGATGCAATGGTCCTTGGATATTCAGCGGCAGCTCCCGTGGTCTCTGGTGCTGGATGCTGGTTATGCGGGGAACAGCGCGGCGGCACTGCCCGCCGGTGTGAACTACAACCAATTGCCGGATGCGCTGCTCGCGCAAGGCTCGGCGCTCATTCAGACGGTGCCGAATCCATTCTTCGGAATCATCACCGACCCGACTTCGGCGTTGAGCCGGTCAACGGTGTAGCGCGGCCAGCTGTTGCGTCCTTACCCGCAATTCACGGGAACGTCGGCGTCTCAAGCGCCGGTAGGTCATTCGAGTTACCACGCCTTGCAGTTGAAGATAGAGCGGCGGTTCTCGCAGGGGCTGGCCGTCCTGTTCGCTTATACGCACAGCAAAACCATCGACAACACGTCGGAGTTCGGTGGGTTCCTGGGGCCGGCGCCCGGGTTTCAGAATAATAACTGCTTTTCATGCGATCGCTCGTTGTCGTACCAGCACATTCCGGATGTCGCGCGTATCAGCTACCGCTATGAATTCCCGTTCGGCGTGGGCCAGCCGTATCTCAGCCGTGGGCTACTGGCGAGAATCGGGGGCGGCTGGGCGTTAGCTGGCTTCATCTCGGCCGACAACGGAACCCCCGTGTCGGTAACATCGCCGAACGACTCGAATTCGTTTGGCGGCTCCGGCATGCGGCCTAATGCGACCGGCCAGAAAGCGGCGCTGGATACCGGGCGGCAGTACGCAGACGGTGCGCTCTACTTTAACCCCGCTGCGTTCTCGCGCACGCCGCAGTTTGCGTTTGGTAATGTCAGCAGGACGCTTCCGGATGTACGGAATCCCGGAAATGTAAATTGGGATGCCCTGATTGAAAAAAGAATCAGCATCACGGAGCGGGTCGCTTTGGACTTCCGCACGGAACTGTATAACGCGCTCAACCAAGTGGTGTTTGCAGGACCCGTGACGGCATTCACCTCAGCCGACTTTGGGAAGATTCGCCTGAACCAGGTGAATACGCCGAGGCAGATTCAGTTTGGATTGAGGCTGTCCTTCTAAATTCCCCGCGCTGCGGGGCAGCCGGCCAGCAACTCACGCCGCGCTAGAATAACAGCCGGAGGTGGTTCGCTTTGGCTGATAACGATATGGGTGGTAAGGTTCTCCTTTTCATAGCTGGCGCGGCAATCGGGGCCTCGGCTGCTCTGCTGTTCGCCCCTGTCCCAGGCGGGGAAACCCGCAATCTGATTGCGAAAAAAACCGAGGGCGGGCGGACGGCGCTGGCCGACTCCGGAAGAGACGTTTTCGAGCGCGGCCGGGAGATGTTTGAGCGGGGCCAGAAACTAGTGGAAGACGCGGCGGAGATGTTCGAGCGCGGACGCAAATTGGTGGAAGGGACGGCCGCGACCCTTCATAAACACGCTTCACAAACTGAGGCCTGATGCTGACTCTGCGGAAGTGATATGATCAAAGTCCCCGTTGCGAAGGGGACCAAGACGTACTAATTTCAGGATCGAATCCGAACGACACGGCGCGGGGCGTTTAGTAATTAGACGCCCCGTTCTATTTGCAGTGCCACTTATCGAGACCAGAAAGCTACTCTAGTCCCTCCGATCTCATGGTCAGTTCCTTTCCCGAATCCTAATTGCTCCAGCAACCATCCGAACTCGTCGCCGTCTCGAGTGCTCTGGCCCCAACGTCCCAGTTTGGGTCCCCGGGTTGAGAAGGCGCACATCTGAGACGATGAAGATTCCAGTAGGGCCTGCTTTGGATTTCATGCGCCCGGCGATGGCGCAGGTAATATTGTTGACGCTGGTGTCCGCCGACCGGAACTAAAAGGGCAGGTCGCGTACCGGCTTTGGCGAAAGCGAAACAGCCGACTGTGCCAAATAGGGATACGGGTTGACCGGGGTTCCGCCTATGCGCACTTCATAGTGCAGGTGCGGAGCCGTGGTTCGCCCGGTGCTGCCTGACTTGCCGACCACGTCTCCACGGCGGATCTCCTGGCCTGAGATTACTTCAAACCGGGACAGGTGCGCATAGTAGGTCTGCATGCCATTGCCGTGATCCACTACTACCAACTGGCCGTACCGTCCACTCCATTCCGCGAAGGCCACAACTCCGTCCGCTGCAGCGTGTACCGCCGTGCCGGTGGAAGCCGTCATATCCACGCCCGTGTGCATGGCACCCTCACCCGAGAACGGGTCCGACCGGCCGCCAAACGGACTGAGAAGCCGTCCATCCACAGGCCAAAGGCTGGGCCGCACGTTGACCTGCCAGCGTTTCGGGAAGTTTCGAAACATCGGGGACAGCGAGGCGCTTTGCAGCAGATTATACTCAGTCAACGACTCGCGGAAGGTGGGCCGCAAACGTGAATTCGCGGATACCTTCAAGGTCTCGACCGGTTTCCGGTTCAGACCATAGGCGACCGAAACTTCGCTCGCGAAAACTTCCAGCGTGGCCAGTTGCTCGTTTTTCTGGTTGGTGACTTTCTGTAAATCGCGGTAGCGCGTACGCAAAATATCGATATCGTGCCGAAGCGAGTTGTAGTTCGAAACTTTCGAGCTCATCCGGAGATAACTGGAAAGAAATCCAAAGACGGTCAGGCCGGCCACCAAGAGCAAAAGAAGTCCAATGTAGATGGTCCGATGGGCAATATGTACGCGGCGAAGCCGTCCGTGAAGTGAGTGGCCAAGAACGACCACAAAATACTGCTTATTGAGCATGGATCTCCTAGGGTTGATTCGGCACGACCCCACGAACTGAGTGGAAGGCCGTAGGCCGGAGAGTACCAAAATGAATGAAAGGTAAGGATACCTTAGTGGGACATAGTGTGTCAACCCGCCACAGTGTGGAATAAAATACACAAGGAGGATCGTTCAATTGCCTGTTCGTGGATCGAGAAACAACTTCGGCACTTTGGGAGCGGTGCTGCGAAAGTCAAACAGGTTGAGAATCGATCCCGCAATGGCGTCGAATGATTGATCGCCAACTC